>CAZWXA010000498.1:0-2897 GCA_964637755.1 uncultured bacterium
AAGGCGCGGTCGCCGTGGGGCTTGGGGAGCTGGAACGACTTGACCGGGGCGGGGGCGCCCGAGCGCGCGCCCTTGGGATCGTCGAAGACCGACCGCTCCCGCCGCGCCGCCGCGACCTTCCGGAGCCAGCGCAGGATCTCGCCGGCACGGTCCGGCGGGATCTTCACGACGCTTCCGGCGACGGCCCCCGCCGGCGCTCCCGCGCCGACGTGGAGGAGCCTGGTCGCGACCTCCGGCTCCAGGTTGCGGAGAGTGACGGGAAGCGCGGGGTCGGCCTTCGCCTCGATGATTCCGAACCTGGCGGAGAACTTCGCCAGGGGTGGAAACGGCTCCGTCTTGACGGTCAGCGGGAACTGGGACAGGTTGACGGGCTTCCGCCCGGCGTCGTCCTTGAGATCCCGAGACAGCGTGAGGATCAGCTCCGCCTCCTCCGGGAATGGGCCCGTGAAGGTGATCTCGTCGAGGCTCGAGCCCTGGTTCCGGGTACTGGCGACGAAGCGCTTACCCTTTGCGTCGGTCAGGGAGAGCCGCAGCGCGAGGTCTCGGGCCACCGGTGCCCCGAACTTGACGCGGATCGGCGTGATGGGGATGCACCCGGTCCGGGCGTTCTCCCGCTCGCACTCCAGGGTGACCGAGAACGCCGCACGGACCTTGAACTCGAACACCTGGTCCTGCTCCGTCGCGACGCCGGTCGCGGAGGTAACGCCCTTGCCCCAGACGAGCCGCACCCTGGCCTCGTCGGGGAACCGCTGCCGCGCCTGGAGGACGACGACCGGGCCCGGAGCGCCGCCGCGGAAGCGAGCCTTGAGGATCGCGTCCCTCGCGGCGAGGGTGACCATGCGTGCGCCCACCCGCTCGCCGATCCCCTCGACCGCGAAGGAGGCGTGCTCGCGCACCGACGCCTCCGACGCTTCCGCGTCGAGCAGGAGGACGAAGGCCTGCTCCTCGTCGATCGATTCGCTCCCCTGCCATGGCGTCGTCCTGAGAACGGCCGGGCCTCCCGTCGAGAAGGCGAACTCCCGCTGGCCTCCGAGCGGTTTCCCGGCGAGGGTCTTCAGATCCGCCTTCACGCGGAACGTGCAGCGCACGCCGGCGGGGAGATCGCGCCTGAAGTCGAAGGCCCAGCTCCGGCCGTCGACCCAGCGCCCGACGCCCGGCTCCACGCACTCGACGTCGAACGGTGATACAGTGCCGCGCGGATCGCCGAGCGGGACGACCGGGTCCGAGAACCGCGCCGTCACCTGGCGGACCTTCTTCACCGTGCCCTGGGGCGTGAACTGGACGACCTGCGGCTCACCGGCGGCGATCGCTCGGTCCGGGGTCGGAAGGCAGCACGACAGCGCCACGAGCAGGAGCGAAGCAAGAACGGCACGTCGTCTCATCTCATTCCTCGCCGGACCCGGCTCGATCCTCCCGAGACCCGCCTTGCGCGTCTCCTCGCGCAGCATTGCGACGCACCCGTCGTGGGTCGCCTGCTGCGACTCCTCATCAAACCGAGATCCCTGGTCCTGCGACTCCGGCCTGGCCGCCCATCGCATCACCCTTCCGCTCCGCCGCAGGGCCTTGCGTCGTGGTGATGGAAGGCTCCCCGCGCGGGCGCCGCGGCCTCAGCCTCACGACTTCAGCCGGGGCAACGCCCCTCGGATGCGGCCCTGGTGAAAGACCAGCGCGTCGCTGGCGAGCGCCGCGCGTAGCTCGGAGGCGTCGCCCGCAAAGAGGGCGCCATCGGCGCCGAGAACGCACCGGCCGACTTCGGCGGGCGGGAGCGTCTCGACGACCTGCCGGGCCGCGGCCAGCAGGGCGTGCCAGCGGCGGGAGAGCGCGGCGGGGTCGGGTGCCTCGCCCTCGAACGACAGCGCGAGGATCTCGGGGACCGCGTAATGGGTCGAACGTGCCGCGTGCTCGAGGATCCCGAGGGGGCTGAACCCCGGGTCCTTCCCGCAGGCCGCCCAGACCAGATAGCCGAGGGGCTGGATGCGCTCGCTCGCGTGGATCACGTCGATCCAGTCGCGGACCTCGAGCCGCCCGACGAGCGCCAGGACCTTGTTGGTGCCCAGATCGAAGGGATGGAGGGTGAGGCCGAGGTCCGCGTGCTGGACCAGCGGGAAGAAGCGATAGGCGCTGTCCCGCGCCCACTCCATCAGCACGGTGCTGCTCCCCCGGCTCACCTGGGCCTCGACGAACGAGGGGCGCTGGCGGAGGACGCGCACGTCGAAGCCGTGCTGCCGCAGCATCCGCTGGTCGGACTCCCAGCTGACCTCGAGCGCCTCGTCCGTGTCGTGAAAGAGATCGATGTCCCGCGAGATCCGGGACGCCCCGATCAGCTCGTTGAGGGCCGTGCCGCCGGCGACGTAGCTCTCACCGGACGCGATCCGCTGGTCGGCTAGGAGCCGGCAGACCGTGCGCTGGAAGTCTGTGAGAGCCATCGGCGGACCTCCGCCGCCCGGCGATACGCCGCGACGTCGCCATGCCGCTCGATGCAGTCGAGCACGCGCCGGCGCTCGTCGTCCGTGGTCGGGTAGTAGTCCTCCCGCAGGAACCAGAGGCATCGATGCCGGTACTCGTCGACCAGACGGTTGACGGCCTCGGCGAGATCGACCGATTCGTGCCGCATTGCCGTCGACATCATAGCGGATCGATGGGGCCGCCGCGCGCCCTCTCTGTCTCGGCCAGATCGTCGCGATTGACCGAGTGGGCGTTGTGCCGTGGTGGCGGGTGCAGTAGCATCGACACCCGCCTCGGTCCGGCGGCCCGCTCGAGCGGCCGGCAGGGTCGGAATCAGGCTGACGACGGAGGGCAGGATAGCTACGTGTGAGTGCCTCCCGCCGGGCCGCGGCCGGACTGTCGACCCCGGCGTTCGGCCAGCGCGCGAGACAACACCAGACCACCGGGCACCA
>CAZWXA010000499.1:0-2884 GCA_964637755.1 uncultured bacterium
GCGGCTCTCGATCGAGTGGGAGACGTTCGGCCAGTACCTCGACCGGCTCCGGGCGGCGCGCCCGTCGATCAACATCGTGCACATGGTCGGCCACGGCGCCCTCAGGCTCGCGGCCATCGGCCCGGACAGCCGCGCCGCCACTCCCGGCGAGATCCGCGCGATGGAGCGGCTGATCGACGAGGCCCTCGCCGCCGGCGCCTTCGGCTTCTCGACGGGCCTCGTGTACCCGCCGAGCGTGTACGGCGGGACCGACGAGCTGATCGCGCTCGGCCGGTCGATGGCCCGGCGCGGCGGCCTCTACTTCTCCCACATCCGCGGCGAGGCGGGCACGCTCGAGGAGGCGATCGCCGAGGCGATCCGGATCGGTGAGACCGGAGGTGTCGGCGTCCAGATCGCCCACGTGAAGGCGGCGGGCCCCGAGAACTGGTCGAAGATGGACCGCGTGCTCCGGATGATCGACGAGGCGCGGGCCCGCGGCCTCGACGTCACCGGCGACGCCTACCCCTATCATGCCGGGAGCACCAAGATGGACAACCTACTCCCGCCCTGGGCGCACGACGGCGGGGTGTCGCGCCTGCTCGAGCGGCTGGCGGACCGGCCGACCCGGCGGCGGATCGTGGAGGACTGCCTGATCGACGGCGAGCGCTGGCACACCCCGATGGGCTCGACGGGCTTCGATCAGATCATCGTCGCGACCTGCTCGCGGCCGGAGCTGGAGGGGCAGAACCTCGCGGAGCTGGCGCGGCGCGCGGGCGACACGCCGGCCGAGACCATGATGAACCTCGTCCTGCAGGAGAAGGCAGGGGTCTCGATGGTCGTCTTCTCCCAGAGCGAGGCCAACGTGGCGAAGGTGCTGGCCCATCCGGCGATCATGATCGGCTCCGACTCGCTCGGCCTGTCGGCCGGGCCCGGCCCGCACCCGGGCAAGCCGCACCCGCGCATGTACGGAACCTTCCCCCGCGTGCTCGGCCTCTACGCCCGCGAGAAGAAGCTCTTCTCGTGGGAGACCGCGGTCCACAAGATGACGGGAATGCCTGCCGCGAAGCTCCGCCTCCCGGACCGGGGTCTGGTGCGCCCGGGATACGCCGCCGACCTCGCCGTCTTCGATCCCGCCACCGTGAAGGACGAGGCGACCTTCGCGGACCCGCACCGCCATCCGACGGGGATCCCCTACGTGGTCGTCAACGGCACGGTCGTGGTCGACCAGGGCCGCATGACCCCGGCCGGGACCGGCCGCGTGCTGGCCCCCGCCTGATGGCGGAGCCGGCATGATCCCCTCGGCGGGGCCGATCGCCGCCGCTCGAGGGGGAGCCCCCTCGACTGCTCGGGGTCGCGCGTCACGCGGTCACCGGGCGCGGGGGCGCGGGTACCGGCCTCCCCCTCGATCCGACCGCGACCGGCCCCGGGCGTGATCGCGTCGCTCCCCTACGGCCCCCGTACGATCGACGTCACGCTCCCCGAGCGGACCGTCGTGCTCTCGAACGAGGAGCCGCAGGCGCTCGCCCCCGTCGACGATCTGGACGCCGCCGTCCGTACGGCGCTGGCGAGCCCGGTCGGCCTTCCGCGGGTCCGCGACCTCGTGAGGCCCGCCGCGTCGGTGATGATCGCCTTCGACGACGCGACCGTCCCCTCGTACGGTCCGGTTCGCGGCGTCGCGATCAGGGCGGTGCTGGAGGAACTGGAGGCCGCGGGGGTCTCGCGGAAGCAGGTCACGCTCGTCTGCGCCAACGCGCTCCACCGCATGTTCAGGCCCGAGGAGCTCGCGCGCCTGATCGGCGAGGATCTGGTGGCAGAGTTCGGGCCCCGCCTCGTCTGCCACGACGCCGAGGACCCCGACAACCTCGTCGACCTCGGCACGACCTCGCCCCACGGCTATCCCGTCGAGGTGCACCGGCTCGCGGTCGAGTCGGACCTGACGGTCTACGTCAATGCGCGCTACCTGCGCGGCTTCTCGGGCGGGTGGAAGTCGGTCGTCGTCGGGCTCTCCACCTACCGGTCCATCAAGGTCCACCACACGCCCGACGGCATGTCGATGGCCGTGCACGGAAACCGCATGCACGCGATGCTCGACGAGATGGGTGCCCACTTCGAGTCGGCCACCGGCCGGCGCGTGTTCAAGATCGACACGCTCGCCGCGAGCCCGTTCGAGACCGCGCGGGTGTTCGCGGGCGCAGTAGGCGCCACCCAGCGGCAGGCACTCGAGACGCTCGAGACCCTCTACCCGCGGCGCCGGTCGATGCCGCGGGCGCAGTTCGACGTCATCGTGTACGGCGTCCCGGACTGGAGCCCCTACGCGATCTGGTCCCACCCGAACCCGATCCTGACGCTCGTCTCCTACGGCCTCGGCTACCTCGGCGGCGTGGTCGAGGCGCTCGGCAAGCCGGGCTGCACGGTGATCATGGCGACGCCGGTGCCCGACCGCTGGGACGGCGTGCACCATCCCTCGTACCGAGAGGCCTGGGAGCGGCTCCTGCCCGTGACCCGCGACCCCTACCGGATCATGCGCGAGCACGCCGACGCCTTCGCGGCCCGGGCCGACTACATCGAGAAGTACCGGCACGGGTACGCGTTCCACCCCGTCCACGCGATCATGGCCCTCTACCCGCTCAAGCGCCTCGCCCACGTGGGCCGGGTGATCGTGGCGGGGCCCGAGGACCCTGCCGTGCCCCGCCACGTGGGCTTCGAGGCCGCGGGGAGCGTCGAGGAGGCGATCGCGCGGGCCGAGACGCTCCACGGCCGCGACTGCGCCATCGCGCAGGTCCGCCAGCCCACGACCCTGTGACGCGCAACACGCGACCAGCCCATCCTCCGACGAAGGAGTCGAGTCTTGATTAGCCCGCGAGCCACCTCGCGTTCCCGGATGGGCCACCGGATCGTCGCCGTC
>CAZWXA010000500.1:0-2882 GCA_964637755.1 uncultured bacterium
ACCCAGGGCCCGTGGCGATTGACCCTCAGCTCGGCGTGCACAGGCCCATCCCGAAGACCCAGCGCCTGGGCTGCCCGTGCCGTGCACGAGGCAATCTCGGCCTGGACGGTGGACGGAAGGCGCGACGGCGTGACGTAGATGGTCTCCTCGAAGAACGGGCCATCCAGAGGATCCGGCTTGTCGAAGAGGGCGAGCACGTGGAGGTCGCCCTTCACCAGCAGTCCCTCCAGGGCCACTTCCCGCCCGGGGATGAAGCCCTCGACGAGAACCTGCCGGGCGGCCTCGCCGTCAGCGGCAGCCTCCGGCGTCCGGAGGATTCTCTCGAGCCGGCGGACCGCGCCGACGAACTGGGCTTCGTCATCCGCACGGATAACCCCACGGCTGGCCGAGAGCATGAGGGGTTTGACCACGCACGGGAACGCCGTCCGCCGCGCCTCAACCACCGGGTCGTCGTCGAAGGAGCGCAGGGCGTACGGCGGCACGGGAACGCCGTCTCCGCGGAGCAGCGTTCGCATCCGGTACTTGTCGCGCGCGGCCGCGGTCGACCTCACGGCGTTGTGCGGGAGGCCCAGCGCGTTCGACAGAACCGCTGCCAGCACTGTCGTCGCGTCGTCCACGCCCACGACGGCATCGATCGGACGCGTCGCGACGAACTCGACGACCTGGCGCGCCGCGTGGTCGGGATGAAGGAAGTCGAGCGACAGGAAACGGCCTGGCTGCGCCTGCTGGAAGACGTGGGTCCGCTCTGAGGCCACGACGACCTCCACACCGACCTCCCGGGCCGCGCCGAGGAAGGCCGCCGTGCGGTACGTCGTGGTCGGCAGGAGCAGGAGAAGCCGCGGCATGCTACTTCTTCGAAGCCGCGGAGTACGGGTTCTGCCCGGCGGCGTGGTCGGTCACGTCGAGGATCTCGACGACCTCGGGAAGCTCCTCCCGGATCATCGTCTCGATGCCCTGCTTCAGCGTGACGTCGGCCATGCCGCACCCCTGACAGCCACCGCCCATTTGCAGGTAGACCATCCTGTCCTTGACGTCGACGAGCGACACCACCCCGCCGTGGCCGGCGACGGCGGGGTTGATCGCCGTGTCGAGCAGGTCTTGGATCTTCGCTCTGATCCGGGAGTCCTCTCCCTGCTCCCCATCAATCCGCACGCTCTCATCGGACACGGCGTTGCGGCCTCCTTGTTGCTCAAGCGTTTCCGGTGCCGCCGGACTCGCCACCGCTTCACCTGACGTCCGCTCAGTTCCCCCGAACCACCGTCTGCCGAGTCCCATCGTCGCTCCTCCGCTCCCTGCGTTTTGGTCGAACTACACGCCCGCTCTCTCCTCCTGCAAAGGGCCGAACTGGCCCTCCGTGGGCTCGGCTCAGCAGAACCACGGCTCGGTGAGCCGGGGCGGCCGGCGCCTGCCGCCCATGGGTGCCCGCCTTCCGCTTCCCCCGCGTGGCCGTCCAGCACCTCCGGGGTGAACCCTAAGGGGTGAACCCCGCGCGCTCCAGAAACCCGAGCGGCGAGGCGAGGCCGAGCGGCTGGTGGCCAAGCTCGTAGCAGGAGATCAGCAGGATGGCGCCGGGACCCCGCAGCGTCTCGGCCAGCGGTTCGTGGACGCGCTGCTTCACACCTCGATCTCGACGTCGGCGCCAGTGACCCGCACCGGGTAGCTCCTGACCTCTCGTCCCGCCGGCGGCCCCAGGACGGCCCCGCTCTTGACGTCGAACCTCGCCCCGTGCCAGGGGCAGGTCACTTCGGCTCCCTCGACCGTCCCTTCGGACAGCGGCCCTCCTCGATGCGTGCACGTATCGCTCAGCGCGTAGAACGCTTCTCCGGCCCGAAAGAGGGCGATCTTCTGGCCTTCCACTTCGACCAGCTTGGCCTGCTGGTCATCCAGCTCATCGGTCGTGGCCACCTTCATGAATTTGGGCATCAGCCCTTCCTCCTCTGGGTCGGTTCAGTCTCCGACCGCTCTCCCTTCGGCCGCTTTCCCCAGGTTTGCCAGCTTCAGTTCTTCGTGGCGGCTTGGACCCCGGGGTTGTCCACGAAGAACTGCTTGTTCAGCGCGATGAAGTCTCTCCACTGCTCCGGCGTCTCGTCCTCGGCGAAGATCGCCTTCACCGGGCAGACGGGCTCGCAGGCCCCACAGTCGATGCACTCGTCGGGGTGGATGAAGAGCTGGGTCGGCCCCTCGTAGATGCAGTCCACCGGGCAGACCTCGACGCAGGCCTTGTCCTTGACGTCGATGCACGGCTCGACGATCACGTACGCCATGGTGATCCCCCCCTTCGCTCCGCCCTTTCTTCAAGCGTCGATGACTCGGGCCCTCGAGCTTGCCCGATCCAACTGTCGAACGCGCTCGGCCCGACTGGCCGCACCGTCTCAGTGATGACCGCCATGCGCCCCTGCTTCGAACTTCGGTTTCAGAGGTAGACGGGTGAACGCCAGCCCCGCCATGCCGTCCCGACCCTCGACCGGCGCGGTTGAGTCCGCCATCAGTATCTCCGCATGGCGGGATCCACGGTCTGCGCCCAGGAATGCAGACCGCCCGGCAGGTTCTCCGCGTTCTTGAAGCCGAGCTGAGTCAGGTATTCGGCGACGGCCGCGCTGCGCTGGCCCACGTGGCAATACACCACGATCTCGTCCTCACGGTTCAGCTCCTCGGTCCGGTACTCGATCTCCTCGATCGGGATGTGGACCGCGTTCTCCAGCCGGCAGAGCTTCGTCTCCCAGTCCTGTCGGACGTCCAGGAGGACGACGGGATCCGCTATGTGGGTGAGAGGCGCCTCGGGTATCGGGCCCATCAGGCCGGCAACAGTTCGAGTGACATCGGGAGTCTCCATCAGGGTCCTTTCAGAACGTTCAGCTCACATCATGCCCAGCGTGAGCTTG
>CAZWXA010000501.1:0-2843 GCA_964637755.1 uncultured bacterium
GTGGGTAACTCTCTTCGTGGAGAGCCCTACGGTGGACGGGAAGGAGCCTGACATGCAGCAACGCCCCGTAAAGGCCGCGAGATCGATCGGGACGAAGTGTTTCTTCGCCCTCACCGGTGCGGCCGCCTTGTGCATCATGACTCTTGCGACGGCTTCGGCGGCTTCGATCAAAGGGACCGTCCAGTTTGCCGGCGGTGCCGTCCCTCAGAAGAAGCTCGCCGTGACCGTCGATCAGTACGTCTGCGGGAAGGAAAAGGAAGCCGACGTGCTCATCCTCTCTCCCCAGAGGGGGATTCGCAACGCTGTCGTGTGGCTCGAGTCCCCGGCTCAAGGCGCGAAGCGGGAGAGTCCCGCCCCGGTCGTGCAGATGGACCAGAAGCAGTGCGTTTTTACGCCCCGCGTCGTGGTCGTGCCTGTCGGGGGCACGGTCGAGTTCCTCAACAGCGACCACCTCCTGCACAACCTCCACACCATTACCAAGGAGAACCCGTCCGTCAACCGGGCCCAGCCGCGAGGACGGACGATCCCGGTCATCTTCTTGAAGCCCGAGATCATCCGGGTGACGTGTGACCTCCACCCGTGGATGCAGGGTTGGGTCGTGGTCACCGATCACCCTGTCCACGCGGTGACCGGCGTTGAGGGCGAGTTCACATTGAACAACGTGCCGCCCGGCAAGTACACGCTTCACGTCTGGCAGGAAAGCCTGGGCACCGTGGCAAAGGAAGTGACCGTCTCGAGCGAGGACGTCGCGAACGTCACGTTGGAGATGACCAGGAAATAAACATCTACTTCGTCCCTCTGCGACGCGCAACCCACGCCGCCCCCTGCCGGCCTGGCGGGCCCCTCAGGGCACGACCGCCACCTTGATCGACGACGGATCGCGGTGCGCCACGAACGC
This sequence comes from uncultured bacterium, assembly GCA_964637755.1. Taxonomy (GTDB): domain Bacteria; phylum Methylomirabilota; class Methylomirabilia; order Rokubacteriales; family CSP1-6; genus AR9. The sequence goes on from CAZWXA010000501.1 coordinate 899, forward strand.
CTCCGCGATCGCATCGAGGGCGAAGCGATGGGTGACGAGCGGCTCCGTCCGGACCTGGCCTGCCGCCAGCAGGCGCATCGCCTCCGGGAACTCGTCCTGGTAGATCATGGAGCCGCGGATCGTCACCTCTCGCCGGACGACCTGGAAGAAGCTCACCGTCGACGGTTCGTGGGGCAGCCCGGTCAGCACGACCCGGCCGCCCGGACGCACGAGGTCGAGCGCGTGCTGGACGGCCTCGGCAGTTCCCGCGGTCTCGATCACGAGGTCCACACCTTCCCGCCCGGAGAACGCCCGCGCGACCGCCGCCAGGTCCGCGCCGCCGATCGCCTCGGTCGACTCCGCCCCGAGCGCCCGCGCCAGGTCGAAGCGCCTCGTCGTCCGCGCGAGCGCCAGGACCCGCGCGCCATGCGAGCGAAGGACCTGGAGCGCCAGCAACCCCAGGGTGCCCAGGCCCACGACGGCGGCGGCCTCGCCCGACCGCGGCGCGCCGCGATTCACGGCCCGCACGACCACGGCGAGCGGCTCGGTCAGGAGCAGGTGCGCATCGGCCGCCCCGCCGGGGACCGGCCAGCAGCATCGCGCGGGCACGGTCGCCAGGTGCGCCAACGCGCCGTCGACATCGATGCCGACCGCCGTGCGGGACAGACAGAGATTCCGGTTGCCCTCGCGGCAGAGGGGGCAGACCCCGCAGGAATAGTTCGGCTCGACCGACACGCGATCGCCCGGCCCGACCCGCTCCACCCCTGGCCCGACCGCCTCGACAACTCCCACGAACTCGTGCCCCATGACCCGCGGGTAGCGGACCGGACGATCACCGCTCCAGATCCGGTAGTCCGTGCCGCAGAGTCCCACGATCGCGACCCGCACGGTCGCGTCGCCGGGACCGGGCGGGCGCAGCTCACGCTCCTCGATCCGCAGGTCCTTCGGGGCACGCAGCACCGCGGCTTTCATCCGCGGCCAATCTACTCGATGACAGACACCCGGGCAAATCCGGGCGGCAGATCGGGGATCAGCGACGACGGATGCCGCGATGCGCGCCCATGAAGTCTCGCTGGCGTGATCCATGGCTCGCGGCAGCTCCCGAGGAGCGCCTCAGCCGCCGGCATCCCGCGCCCCGAGCTTCGTCAGCGCCTCGCTGACCTCCCACAGCCGGCGCGCCGCCTCGGGGTCGCGCGCCGCCGGCGACGGCTCCTTCGGCCGACACCGCTCGAAGTACCGGCCCGTCACGCCGTCCACCTCTGGCGACCCCGCGAGGTAGATCACCGTCTCGGCCCCGCGCGCGGGGGAGAGGAAAAATGGCCAGGCCAGGCGAAAGCCCAGGCGCAAAAGCGCCGGGCCCTCCCGGGCAATGCCGGTCGCCACGACCCCGGGGTGAAGCGCGTTCGCGGTGACTCCACTCCCGGCGAGGCGGCGCGCCAGCTCGGCGGTGAACAGGATGTTGGCGAGCTTGGAGCGCTGGTAGGCGCGCCAGCCGCGGTAGCGGCGCTCGCCCTGGAGGTCGTCGAAGTCGAGCACCGCGCCGTGGTGCGCATCGGAGGCGACGATGACGACGCGCCCCGGCGCGCCGGCCCGCAGGCGATCGAGGAGGAGGCTGGTCAGGAGAAACGGGGCCAGGTGGTTCGTGGCGAAGGTGCGCTCCAGGCCCTCGGCGGTCAGCTCGCGCCGGCCCCACATCCCGCCGGCGTTGTTGACGAGGACGTGGAGCGACGGGAACCGGACGCGCACCTCGGCGGCCAGGCGGCGCACCCCGACCTGTGACGAGAGGTCAGCCAGCATCAGCTCGACCTCGGCCTTCGGGTTGGCCGCGCGCATGTCGATCGCCGCCTTCTCCCCGCGCGCCCGGTCGCGCGCCACGAGCACGACGGTCGCCCCCATGCGGGCCAGCCCCTCGGCGGCCGCCTTGCCGATGCCGCCGGTCGCGCCGGTGACCAGGCACACCCGTCCG
>CAZWXA010000502.1:0-2840 GCA_964637755.1 uncultured bacterium
GGCTCGGTCGCTCCTCCCTGCGGCGTATAGGAATACGCCTCGGTCGTCGCTCGCTCGCCGCCTTGCATCTGGGCCCTTTTGATCGGCCTGGCCCGGTTTCTCCACGGGTGGGGAAGGAAACCGACCTGCGGCGTATAGGAATACGCCTCGGTCGTCGCTCGCCCGCCGCCTTGCATCCGGGCCGTCTTGGTCAGGCGGTTGGCGGCTCAGCAGTTCCGGCGTGAGCGGGGCGCAGATCGTCGTCGAGGGGGTGTCGAAGCGGTACGGCACGTCGTCGGGCGCCGTCGAGGCGCTCGACGACGTGTCGCTGTCGGTCGGCGGGCGGGAGTTCTGCACCATCATCGGGCCGTCCGGTTGCGGCAAGTCGACGTTGCTGGCGATGATCGGCGGGCTCGTGCCGCCGGACGCGGGCGCGGTGCGCATCGACGGGCGCCCGGTGACGGGCCCCGATCCCCGCCGGGTGGCGATGGTCTTCCAGGACCCGGGCCTCTTCCCCTGGCGGAACGCCCTCGACAACATCGCCTTCGGCCTGGAGCTGCGGGGCGTCCCGCGGGCGGAGCGCCGGCGCATCGCGCTCGATCTCCTCGGCCCCCTCGGGCTCCGGGATTTCGCCCTCAGATATCCGCGTGAGCTGTCGGGTGGCATGCGCCAGCGCGTGGCGATCGCGCGGGCGCTCGCGGTCGACTCGGAGATCGTCCTGATGGACGAGCCGTTCGGCGCGCTCGACGAGCAGACGCGGCTGCTCATGGGCGAGTGGCTCCTCGGCGTGTGGACCCGCGCCCGGAAGACCGTGGTGTTCGTCACCCACAGCCTGCAGGAAGCGCTCGCGCTCTCGACCCGCGTGGTCGTGATGACCGCCCGGCCCGGTCACGTCAAGAGCCTGATCGATCTCCCGCTGGGGTACCCGCGTGATCTCGAGTCGCCCGAGATCAGCTCGCTCCGTGCCAAGCTCTGGGGCGAGATCCGCGAAGAGTCGCTCAAGACCATGAACCAGTGAAGCGGACGGCCCACAGGAGCGACCGGGGGGCGACCCGGACTGCGGGAAGGGCCTGCGCGCGCCGGCCGTGAGACGCCGCGGGGTCGTCGCGTGGCGGGCCGCGATCCTGATCGCTCTGGTCCTCGTGTGGGAGGTGGTGGCCCGCGCGATGGATCCGCTGCTCTACGTCCCGCCCTCCCGCGTGCTGCCGGCGCTCGGCCGGCTCCTCGCCCTCCGGTCGTTTCCGTCGCTCCCCGCGCACTTCACGCTTACCCTCCGGGAGATCCTGATCGCCTACGCCCTCGCCATCGGCGCCGGCATCGCGACGGGCTTCGTCCTCGGACTCCGGTCGACCCTCGGGCGCGTCTACTCGCCGCTGCTCGGCGCGCTCTACGCGGTGCCGAGCGTCGTCTGGTATCCGTCGCTGATGCTGCTGCTCGGCCTCGATGCGGCGTCGAAGATCGCCTTTGGCTTCCTCCTCGGCTTCTACCCGGTGGTGGTGGCCGTCCTCGCCGGCGTGCGGCAGGTGAACCCCCACCTCGTCACGGTGGCGCGCGCGTTCGGCGGCGGCTCGACCACGGTCTTCGCGAAGGTGATGCTGCCGTCCATGCTCTCGACGCTGGTGGGCGGGTTGCGGGCCGGCCTGGCCCTCTCGGTGGTGGGCGTGATCGTGGGCGAGGTCCTCGGCTCCAAGGCCGGCCTCGGCTACCTGATCAACTACACCTACGGCCTGCTGCGCACCGCCGACTACGCGGCGCTCGTGCTGCTGGTTCTCCTGCTGGTCCTGACGATCGACGCGGGCGCGGCGCTCCTCGAGCGGCGGGCACGGCGATGGACGTGAGCCTCCGGAGGCCGGCGGCACCCACGCGCGGGCTGGCCGGATCGGGGAACTCCCCGGTTCCCGGTGAGGTGAAGGCCTGCGGCGGGTCGTCGGGCCGCCGCTCCGCTTCTCCCCCCCGGGCGTGGCGGCCCGGCCCGCGGGCGTGAAGATCCGCGCGCTCCAGGCGGGAAGCGTGCTCCTTCTGCTCGCGCTCTGGGAAGGGGTCGTGCGGGCCGGGCTCACCAGCACGGTGTTCGTCCCCGCGCCAACCGCGATGGGGCGAGCCCTCGCGGGGATCCTCGGCACGACGCTCCCCGAGCTGGGCGACACGCTCGCGAAGACGCTCGTTGCCTACGTGTTCTCGGTGGTCCTGGGCGTGGGACTCGGGCTCGTCATCGGGTCGGCCCGCTCCCTGCACGACGTGCTGAGCCCGTTCCTGATCGCACTCTACGGGTTGCCGAAGATCCTGGTGCTGCCGTGGATCATCCTGATCCTCGGGACGGGTGCCGCGCCCGCGGTCGTCTACGGCACGCTGCACGGCCTCTTTCCCGTGCTGGTGCTGGTGATCGGCGGGGTGCGCGACGTCGATCCGGCGCTCGTGACCGTTGCCCGCTCGTTCGGGGCCCGGCCGTGGCAGCTCTACACGAGGGTGATCCTGCCTGCGGTCGTGCCAGCCGTGCTCGGGGGGATGCGGCTCGGCATCGTGTTCGCCCTCCTCGGCGTGCTCATCGTCGAGATGTTCGCCGGGGTGCGCGGCATGGGCCACCAGCTCGATGCCCTCGCCAACGGGTTCCAGGCGCCCGAGCTGTTCGCCGCCACCCTGCTCGTCTCGGCGGTGTCGATTGCGATCGTCCTGGCCCTCGACGCGCTCAACGACCACTGCTCCCGCTGGCGCTGAAGCTCGCTCGCAGGCCGATGAAAGTGGGCCATCCGCGCGGCAGTTCGAGCCGAGGCGGAGCCGAAGCGAGGCCCGAGTTCCATCGGTCCGGTCACTCCTCCCGAGCGACCGCCACCGGAGTACGCCCTCGGTACCGGCGAGCGCGG
>CAZWXA010000503.1:0-2836 GCA_964637755.1 uncultured bacterium
GCTCGTCGCGAGCCCGCCAAGGAGAGGGCGATGGCTGACGACACGCTGGCGCGAGTGTTCTGGAGCCGGGTCGAGCGGAGTGGCCCCCGGCCGGCGCAGCAGTTCAAGCGCGATGGCCGGTGGGAGACCCTCACGTGGCGCCAGCTCGGCGAGGTGGTCCGCGAGCTGGCGACCGGGCTGATAGAGCTCGGGCGGCGGCCGGGCGACGCGGTGGCGCTCCTCTCCGCGAGCCGGGCGGAATGGGTCCAGGCGGACTTCGCGGTCTTCTCGGCCGGGTGCGTCACGATCCCGATCTATCCCTCGTACCCCCCGGACCTCATCGCCTACATCGTGAACGATTCGGGAGCGAGGACGCTGATCGTGGAAGATCCGGCCCAGCTCGCGAAGGCGCTCGAGGTGCAGGGCAAGATGAGTGGGCTCGAGCAGATCGTGGTCATCTCCGGGGCCGACCAGCTCAAGCCGTCCGACTCGACGCTGTCCTGGGAGGCCCTGCGCCGGCTCGGCCGCGAGAGCGCGGACCGCCACAAGTCCACGCTCGCCGATCGCGTCGCCTCGCTGACGCCCGACGCCGTGGCCTCGATCGTCTACACGTCGGGGACGACCGGCCCGCCCAAGGGGGTCGTGCAGACCCACGGCAACCACATCGCGACGCTCCGGGCCTCCTCCAGCACGCTCGGGGCGCAGGAGGGCGACGTCCATCTGCTGTTCCTGCCGCTCGCGCACTCGTTCGCCCGCATGGAGTCGTTCTTCGGGGTCGCCTGGGGGCTCACGACCGCGTTCGCGGAGAGCCTGGAGAAGGTGGGCGAGAACCTGAAGGAGATCCGGCCGCACTTCATCTTCAGCGTGCCCCGGGTCTACGAGAAGGTGTACGCGAAGGTCCTCGCGGGGGTGGAGGCGGGCTCGCCGGTGAAGAAGGCGATCTTCCGGTGGGCGATCGGGGTGGGGCGCGCGGTGAGCCGGCTCCAGCAGCAGAAGAGGCCGATTCCCGCCAGCCTCGCGCTCCGGCGGAAGATCGCTCACGCGCTCGTCTTCTCCAAGCTGCACGAGGCGCTCGGCGGCCGGCTTCGCCTCGCGGGCTCGGGCGGCGCACCGCTCTCGAGGGACATCGCGGAGTTCTTCCACGCGGCGGGCATCCTGCTGATCGAGGGATACGGGCTGACCGAGACCTGCCCGATCCTCACGTCCAACCGGCCCGACAGCTTCAAGTTCGGCTCGGTCGGCGTTCCGGTGCAAGGCGTGGAGCTGAAGATAGCGCCGGACGGGGAGATCCTGGCGCGTGGCCCGAACATCGCGACCCGCGGGTACTTCAAGCAGCCCGAGGCGACCGCGGCGGCCTTCGAGCCGAGCGGGTGGTTTCACACCGGGGACATCGGCCGGATCGACGAGGCCGGCTTCCTCTTCATCACCGACCGGAAGAAGGACATGATCGTCACCGCGGGTGGCATGAACATCGCGCCGCAGAACGTCGAGAATGCCCTCAAGAGCGACCCGTTCATCAGCCAGGCCATGGTGTACGGGGACAGGCGACCCTACCCGGTGGCGCTCATCACCCTCGACGCCGAGGAGCTGGCGAAGTTCGCGAAGGCCGAGGGGCTCCTCGTCACGGATCCCGGACTCCTCGCCAGGCATCCCGCCGTCGTCGCGCGCGTCGAGCGGGCGGTCGAGGCGAAGAACGCCGACCTGCCCTCGTACGCCCGGATCAAGAAATTCGCCGTGCTGCCGGCCGACTTCACCCAGGAAAACGGCCAGCTCACGCCGACCCTCAAGGTCAAGCGGCGCGTCATCGCCGAGCAGTACAGGGAGGCGATCGAGGGCCTCTACCGGTGAGCGTGCTCCAGGATCGGGTGGCGATCGTCACTGGCGCGAGCCGGGGGATCGGGCGCGCGATCGCGCTCGCCTGTGCGGAGGCCGGTGCGGACCTCGCCCTCGCGGCGCGATCGAAGCCCGACCTCGAGGAGACTGCGCATCTCGTGGAGAAGCACGGCCGGCGCGCCCTCGTGATCCCCACCGACGTGTCGAGCTTCGCCGAGGTCGACGGGCTTGTCCGGCGAACGGTCGAGGAGCTGGGGCGGCTCGACATCCTCGTGAACAACTCGGGCGTGGCGAGAGTCGCGCCCCTGGCCGAGACGTCGCCCGAGGACTGGCGGTGGATGCTCGACGTCAACCTCACCGGCGTCTACAACGGCTGCCGGGCCGCCGCGCCGCACCTGATCGCCCGGAAGCGCGGCAAGGTCGTCAACGTCGCCTCCGTCCTCGCGGCGGTGGGGCTGCCCGGATACGCGATCTACTCGGCCACCAAGGGCGGGGTGGTGGCCCTGACCCGCACGCTCGGGGTCGAGTGGGCGCGCCACAACATCCAGGTCAACGCGCTGGCGCCCGGCTGGTTCGCGACGGACATGACGCACGAGGCCTTCGCGAACGCGAAGGTGAGCGAGCGGCTCACGCGAGACATCCCCATGCGGCGGGTGGGGCAGCCCGAAGAGGTCGGCCCGCTGGCCGTCTACCTGGCCTCGTCAGCCTCGGACTTCATGACGGGGCAGACGATCTTCCTGGACGGCGGCCACTCGGCCGCGTGACCGCCGGCGGGCCGCCACCCCACGGGGCGCCGCGGCGGCGGTGCCGGCCAGCTCGGTGAAGGGACAGCCCGGCTCCCGGTGCGACGCGGTCTTCGCGCTTGACACAGGCGGGTCCGGATGCCGCGCGGGTGGGCTGAGCGGGCGGATCGTCGTATCCTCGTCGTGTGCCCTCGATGACCCTGGAGCGGAGCGCCGCTGATCTGAGCGGACGGGTGTGCCTGGTCACCGGCGCGACCGGCGGCATCGGCAAGGCGGCCGCC
>CAZWXA010000504.1:0-2830 GCA_964637755.1 uncultured bacterium
GCGTCTGCCTGGACACCTGCCACCTGTTTGCCGCGGGGTACGACATCCGCGCCCGCGCGGGATACGATCACGCGATGGAGGAGTGCGTGGCCGCGGTCGGGATCGCGAACGTCCGGGCGTTCCACCTGAACGACGCTCGGGCCGGGCTGGCCTCGGGGCTCGACCGCCGTCAGCACATCGGGCGAGGACACCTCGGGCTCACGCCGTTCCGCCTGCTGCTGAACGACCCGCGCTGGCGCCGGGTCCCGAAGGTGATCGAGACGCCGAAGGAGCCCGAGCCGACGGCCGATCGACGAAACCTGGCGACCTTGCGGCGGCTCATCGGGGCACCGTAGCGCCAGCGCCGCGACCCCGCCTCCCTGGTCCGGATCCGCCGATGCCGCGGACCTCCCCGACCATCTCCGCCGCCTGCGTGCTCCGGCTGAGGGGGCTCTCCGTTCGGGATCGCCCGGGCTCCCCTCCGCTCCCCGAACCCGCCGGGCGGCGGCTCAGCGCGACGTGGTGACGCCGACCCGCCCGCACAGCGCCCGCACCGGGCAGCGGGAGCACCTCGGCGAGATCGGCGCGCAGACGTTCTGGCCGAAGGCGACCAGGAGGTCGTTGTAGCCGATCCAGTACCGGTGGGGCAGTGCCGCGCGGAGCGCCATCTCCGTCTGCTCGGGGTTCTTCGTCCGGACGTAGCCGAGCCGGTTGGAGATGCGATGGACGTGGGTGTCGACGCAGATGCCGGGCTTGCCGTATCCCACGGTGACGACCAGGTTCGCGGTCTTCCGGCCGACGCCCTCGAGGGTGAGGAGGGCGTCGAGGTCGTCCGGCACGCGGCCGCCGAAGCGGTCGAGGAGGTCGCGGCAGATCGAGTGGATCGCGCGCGCCTTGGTCCGGTAGAAGCCGACCGGGTAGATGGCCGTGACGATCTCGTCCACCGAGGGCCGGAGCATGGCGCGCGGCGTGTCGGCCAGGGCGAAGAGGCGCTCGGAGGCGGCCGCGGTGGTCGCGTCCTGGGTCCGGAGCGACAGGAGGCAGGCGATGAGGACGCGGAACGGATCCCGCGTCCGCTCGGCGATCACGGCCAGCGCCGTCGGGCGCCAGGCCGGCGCCGTCTTCCGCAGCCGGCGGATGACGGCGGCGATGTCTACCGCCGGTCCCGGATCTCGTCGAGGAGTCGTCGGGCGCGTGGGACGTCCTTCACGGTCCAGTCGGCGATCGAGCCGGGCGCGCGCTCGTTCAGCACCGCCTCGAGCTCGCGCCGCGCCTCCGCGTACTGGCCGCGCTTGATGAACACCTTGGCGAGGCCGATGTGGAGCGCGGTGTACCTCGGTTCGACCGCCAGCGCCTTGCGGAAGTGCTCCTCGGCTCGCTCGATGCTCCCTCCGAGCATGGCCGGCAGCTCGAGGGACACGTTGCCAGCGAGGGCGTGCCCCGGGGCGTGGCGAGGATCCAGCTCGAAGATCGCGTCGAGCGTCTGCCTGACCGTGGGCACGAGGAAGAGCGACCGGAAGATGCCCTTCGTCTGGCCCCAGCGCGCCGTGTTCGCGCCGTAGAGAAAGTGCGCGTCCGCGTTGCGGGGCGCCAGCTCGGTGGCCCGCCTGGCGACCTGCCGCCCGCGGTCGTAGGCGGCGAGCTTGTCCTCCTCCGTCTTCGCGCGGACGTCCCCGATCGTGAAGTCGACGCGGGCGAGCGCGAGCATCACCTCGACCCGGCTCTCCTTCTTCAGCTCGGCTTCGAGGAGGTCCCGCGCGCGGTCGAGCCGTGAGAGATCCTCGTGGTAGGTCGAGAAGAGCGCCAGCGCCTCGTCGAACGGCGCTGCCGCCGGCGCCAGCGCGGGAACCCCGATCAGGAGTGCCAGCACCAGGCCGAGCGCCAGCGGCCGGCGGCGCGAGCGAGCGCGATGCCGAGGGGAACCGCGGCTCTGCCGAGGGAGGCCCGGGACGAGCGGGGCGAATACGGATCCACGCATCGGTAGAGGCTATCACGGGCCGAGCGGACCTGACCAGACCTCGGGACTGTTTTTGGGGACTGCACGCCCGGGCACCCTCACGGTACGAACGCGAGATCGAGTGTGCTCGAGCCCAGCCGCGCGCGTGCCGTCCGCTGGGGTTCCCGTCGGTCTGGTGTATCCAAGTCTGGGCAGTGACGCTCCTCGAATCCCCGCGTAGGATGCGCGAAAGGGGACGCGTATCATGCCTCTCATGCTGACCCGCCGCCGTTTCACCTCGGACGAATATCGCCGCATGGTGGAGGCGGGCATCCTGACGGCCGACGATCGCGTCGAGTTGATCGATGGGGAGATCGTCGAGATGAGCCCGATGGGGCCGCCGCACACGATGTGCCTGATCGTCCTGACCCGCCTGAGGGCGATCCTCTCCGAGGACCGCGCGCTACTGCTCGTGCAAGGGCCGCTGCGTGTGGGACCGCACCACGAGTTCCAGCCCGACGTCCTGCTGCTCCGCCCCAAGCCCGGCGGCTACTGGCGGCGGATCCCCCACCCCGAGGACGTGTTCCTGGTCATCGAGGTGGCGGACACCACGCTCGCCCGGGATCGCGCGAAGCTCGATCCCTACGCCGCAGCCGGGCTGCCCGAGGCCTGGATCGTGAACCTCAGTGACGAGGTGATCGAGGTCTACCGAGACCCCGCACCGGAGGGCTACCGGACCGCACGCCGCGCCCGACGGGGCGGCCAGGTGAGCCCCGCCGCCTTTCCGGACGTAGCGCTGGCAGTGGACGACCTGCTCGGAGAGCCCGAGGGACAGGAGCGCCCTCACCGCTCGTAGCCGAGGATCACTCTTGACCCCTTCTGTTCCGTCAGGCTAGTCTGCCGCCGCGATCCCGA
>CAZWXA010000505.1:0-2801 GCA_964637755.1 uncultured bacterium
GCGTCATCTGCACGGATTCTACTCGTCCCTCTGCGCTCGGGCAATCCGGTGTATTCTCAGTGCCATGCGCGAGGCGGAACGCTCCACCGGGGAGTGACGATGGACGCGTCCGTCGAGCTCGTCCGCCACCTGCTCGCCTCGGTCGTGACCCTTCGGACCGAGGTGCCGCGGGCGCACCCGTCGTCCGCCATTCTCGGCCGCGAGCGGATGGGGACGGGCACCGTGGTCGATCCCTCCGGCTTGATCCTCACCGTCAACTACGTGGTGATGGGGAGCGAGACCATCCAGGTGTCCTTCGGCACGGGGCGCCGCGCGCGGGCCGAACTGCTGGCACAGGACTTCGAAGTGGGGCTCGCGCTCTTGCGCGTCAAGCGGCAGGGCCTGGCCGCGGTGGTGCCCGGCAACTCGCGCGCGATCGAGCGCGGCGACCCCGTGTTCGCGATCGCGTCGACCGGCGGGCAGGAGCGGCGGGTCGCCAGCGGCCTCGTCACCCACCTCGGGGAGTTCGAGGCGCACTGGGAGTACATGCTCGATCGGGGAATCGTCACCAGCGTGCCGAACCCCGGCTACGGCGGTGGGCCGCTCTTCACGCCGGCGGGGCGGATGGTCGGTGTCGTCGCGCTCAACCTGAACGAGATCGGGCGCAGCTCCCTGGCGATACCGGTCGAGTGCTACCGGTCGAACCTGGACGAACTCCTCCGATACGGCCGCGTGGTGAGCCGTCCGAGGCGGGCGTGGCTTGGTGTGTACGCCCATCCCCTCGAGGAAGGAGTGGTGATCGCGGGGATCGTCCCGAACGGGCCCGGGGCGAAGTTCGGACTGAAGGAGGGCGACCTGATCCTGTCGGTCGACGAGGAGAAGGTGCCGACGCGGCGGGATCTGTATCTGTCGCTCTGGCGCCATTGTCCAGGCGAGCGGATCACGCTCGAGGTGATGCGGGACAGCGAGGCGAAGCGGCTCGAGATCACCGGAGGAGACCGCGCGGAGTTCTTCCGCCAGCTCTAGCAGGGAGGATCGGCCGAGTCGGCGACGGCCAGGAGCGCGGGGGTTCGTGTCCCGGCCCCGCGGACGGGGCAGGCCCGGTCATCGATCTCGGGCCGCAGGCAGCAGGCGGGGGCGCATCCGCTCCGGGCCCACGTCATCTCTACGGGGGGGCATCGCATGGATCTCGGACTGAAGGGGAAGGTCGCGCTCGTGACCGCCGCGAGCAAGGGCATCGGTCGCGCGTGCGCGATGGCGCTTGCCGCCGAGGGGGCGCGCGTCGCCATCTGCTCGCGCACGGAGGCGGACGTCAAGGAGGCCGGCGATGCGATCCGCATCCGGACCGGGGCCGACGTCCTGGCCATGCCGGCCGACGTGACCCGGGCCGCCGACATCGACGAGCTGATGCGGCGGACGACGGCCGCGTTCGGCGGCATCGACGTCCTCGTCGCCAACGCGGGCGGGCCGCCGCGCGGTGATTTCGCCGAGCTGACCGACGAGCAGTGGACCCAGGCGTTCGAGCTGTCGATGCTCTCGACGGTGCGCCTGGTCCGGGCCGTGCTGCCGTCGATGCGGGCGCGACGGTGGGGTCGCATCATCACGGTCCAGTCGTCCTCGGTCAAGCAGCCCATCGCGGGCCTCCTCCTGTCCAACGCGCTCCGACCCGGCGTGGCCGGCCTCATGAAGACGCTCGCGACGGAGGTCGGGAAGGACAACATCCTCGTGAACACCGTGTGCCCCGGCCGGATCATGACCGACCGGTTCGTCTCCGGGCACAGACAGATGGGGAAGACCGTGGAGGAATACCTCGCCCTGACCTCGAAAGAGGTCCCGCTCGGTCGCATCGGGACGCCGGAGGAGTTCGCGAACATGGTGGTGTTCCTGGCCTCGGAACGGGCCTCGTACGTGACCGGGGCCACCCTCCAGGTGGACGGTGGTCTGATCCGGGGCCTCCTGTGAGCGGCCCGGCCCCGTCCGGAGCGCGGTGGACCGGTTGACGATGTGATTGGCGGTCTTCGCGGAGCCTTCGCGCGCTTCTTCGCGAGGCAGGGCTTCTTTCTCGCAGCGGGCCTGTCGTTCTACTTCCTGATCTGCCTCATTCCGCTGCTCTTCCTCGCGGTGTCGGTGATCGGATTCGTCCTGAGCCGCGAGGCGGCGGCGGCGGCCGTGGTGGAGCAGGTCACGCGAAACTTCCCCGTGTACCGCGGGGAGATCACCCGCGCGCTGCTCCGCATGGTGGCCACACGGACGCTGTCGGGGGTCCTCGGGACCCTGATCCTCATCGTCTTCTCGACGCAGCTCTTCAGCGCGATCCGGCTGATCCTCGGGCGCGTCTTCGGCTCGCGGGGGGCGGTGGGGTACCTCCACGGCCTGCTCCTCGACACGATGCTGGTCTTCGCCATCGGGCCGCTGTTCGTCGCGAGCATCATCGCCACGGACCTCTTCGGGTGGCTCAAGACGTTCCTCGCGACCCAGGGACAGATGCCCGGCGCCTGGCTGCGGTACCTGAGCGTCGTGTTCGGCGTGCTGCTCTCGACCGCCATGTTCTACCTGATCTACCGGTTCTTCCCCGGTCGCCGCACGCGGCGCCATGCCGCGGCGGCCGGGGCCCTGCTGGCGGGCGGGCTCTGGGAGGTCGCCAAGCAACTCTTCCGCGTCTACATCCGCGGGTTCGGTGTCTACGACCAGATCTATGGACCGCTCGGCGTCCTCGTCGCCTTCGTCATGTTCGTCTACTACACGATGATCGTGTTCGTGCTGGGGGCCGCCTATGTCGCCGCGCTCGAGACCCGCCGCCGGTCATGACCCGGAGGGGCGGG
>CAZWXA010000506.1:0-2801 GCA_964637755.1 uncultured bacterium
CGCCGGGACGTGAGTCCCCGCCGGACTGGTTTACGGTGATCGGCCGGCGGTCGTGGTCCCGACGGGCCTACAACAGGGATCGGCCTGGGGGCGCCCTGGCTTGAGCCGCGGTCACTGCCGGCAACGGGCAGCAGGACGCTGAAGAATCTGCAGGCCGCCGGACAGGGCCCCTCTGCGTGGCAGTTCGAGGCGAAAGGCGTGGCAGGCGTCCGGGTCGGGCGCGGCCCGTGTATGATCGGAGCGCAGTCCGCACCGAGCTGCGCGAGTCCGCCGTGGTCGAGGGAGCGAGAGGGTGTCGCGGGCGACCGGCGCGCACGTTCCCTGCCGCTGCTGGCCGCGCGGCTGGAGGCCGATGGACGGAGATGTGCTGATCGTCGAGGACGAGCCGGACATCCGCCGGCTTGTCAGCCTCCACCTCGAGCGGGACGGCTTCCGGTGCCGGGCCGCCGCCACCGGCACCGAGGCGCTGCGCGAGCTCGGCGCCGCCGTCCCCGACCTCGTGATCCTCGACCTGATGCTGCCAGAGATCGACGGGCTGGAGCTGTGCCGTCGCATCCGCGGCGATCCTCGGTCGGCGGCGGTGCCGATCATCATGCTGACGGCCAAGGCGGACGAGGTCGACCGCGTGGTCGGGCTCGAGCTGGGCGCCGACGACTACGTCACGAAGCCGTTCTCCCCGAAGGAGCTCGTCGCCCGCGTCCGCGCGGTCCTGCGGCGCTCACGGCAACGCGAGGTGCCGCGAATCATCGCCGCGGGGATGCTGGTCCTGGATCCCGGGCGCCACCTGGTCACCGTCGGCGGTCAGCCGGTCGATCTGACGCCGAAGGAGTTCGATCTGCTCCGGGCCTTGCTCGAGGCGTCCGGGCGGGTCCTGACTCGCGAGCACCTGCTGAGCCGGGTGTGGGGCTATGCGCGCGCCGGCGAGATCGAGTCGCGTACCGTGGATGTGCACATCCGCCGGCTGCGGGCCAAGCTCGGGGCCGAGGGCCGTCGGATCGCGACGCTCAAGGGCGTCGGCTACCGCATCGAGGGCGAGTGATCCGCCTGCTGGTCGAGCTCGTCCGCCGGCGCATCGCCGTCAAGCTGGCGCTCACGCTGGTGGGCTTCGTCGCGGTTTCGACGCTCGCCGCAGGGACCTATCTCAACCGTGCCCTCGAGGCCCTCGCCCGGGAATCGGTGGAGACCCGCCTCGTCACCGCGGGGCGCCTGCTTCACGACGAAGCGCTCGTGCTGGTCCGAAACCACGCGCAGCCGGCGGCCGGAAGCCGCTTCGCCGCGCCGACGGTCGGCCTCGGCGGTCTGCGGCTCAGCGTGATCGCCGGCGACGGCCAGGTGCTCGCCGACTCCGAGGTCGGGATCGATGCGCTGTCCCGGCTCGAGAATCACGCCGGACGGCCCGAGGTCCGTGACGCCCTTTCCGGTCGGGTCGGTCGAAGTCTGCGGGCGAGCTCGACCCTCCGTGCGCGACTCTTCTACGTCGCCCTCCCCCTCACGGATGCCGGCCGGGTCGTGGGCGTCCTCCGTCTGGCCCTGCCGCTCTCGGCGGTCAGCGCCTCCTACGCCGACCTCCACCGGGTCATTCGGCTCGGCGGTGCCGTCGCTCTGGCGGTGGCGCTGGGGATTGCGCTGTTCGTGTCCCGCCGGCTCACGCATCCGGTCATCCGGATGCAGTCGATCGCCCGGCAGATGAGCGAGGGCAATTTCGCGGTCCATGCGCCGGTGCGCTCTCCCGACGAGATCGGGGTTCTGGGCCGCGCCCTGAACGCGCTCGCGACCCACCTGCGCGAGAAGGTGGGCGATCTCGAGCAGGAGCAGGCCAAGGTGGAAGCGATCCTCGAGAGCATGGTCGAGGGCGTCATCGCCGTCGACGGCCACGACCGGATCGTGGTGATGAACGGGCGCGCTCGGGCGATCTTCGAGCTCGGCGGGGCGCGGGTCGAGGGGAAGCCGTTCCTGGAAGTGATCCGCAACGCGGATCTCCACCGCATCTTCCGCGACAGCCGGGCGGCGATCGAGGACGGCCTCTTGCGGCGAGCGCTTCGCCTGTCCACCCCGGTGGAGCGCATGCTCGACGTGAACGCGGTCCCGCTGCGTCTCGCGGGCTCCGAGGTCGGGGTCGTCCTGGTGCTCCACGACGTCACCGCGCTGCGCCGGCTCGAGCGGGTGCGGACGGAATTCGTCGCCAACGTGTCGCATGAGATCCGGACACCGCTGACGGCGATCCATGGCTACCTGGAGACGCTGCTCGGCGGTGCCCTCGACGAACCCGAGGACGCGCGGAAGTTCCTGGAGATCGCCTTCCGTAACACGGAGCGCCTCGGCCGCCTCGTCAACGATCTGACCGATCTGTCGAACATCGAGCTCGGCAAGGTCTCGCTGCGTCTGGAACCACTCCGGGCAGAAGAGGTCGTCGAGTCCGTGTTGACGATGATCCGGCCGCGCGCGGAGGCCGGTCGGGTGGCGGTGTCGGCGGACGTGCCCGGGGACCTGCCCTCGGTGCTGGCTGACCGGGACCGTCTCGCTCAGATCTT
Source organism: uncultured bacterium (assembly GCA_964637755.1). GTDB lineage: Bacteria > Methylomirabilota > Methylomirabilia > Rokubacteriales > CSP1-6 > AR9. Next base: position 2,532 of record CAZWXA010000506.1, read on the forward strand.
GATCAACCTGGTCGACAACGGCGTGAAATACACGCCCGCCGGCGGCCGGGTGACCGTGAGTGCGCGGGAGACGGAGCGCGGGATGGTCGAGATCGCCGTGGCGGATACGGGCGTCGGGATCCCGCCCGCCGACCTGCCACGAGTGACGGAGCGGTTCTACCGCGTCGACCGGGCCCGCTCGCGAGAACTGGGGGGCACCGGTCTGGGGCTGGCGATCGTCAAGCACCTCGTCATCGCCCACGGGGGAGAACTGAGGATCGAGAGCGAGCC
>CAZWXA010000507.1:0-2788 GCA_964637755.1 uncultured bacterium
ACATGGGCACCTCCTACCTCCTCCCCGAGGAGACGACCCCGATCGACACCTTCGGCGGCCGGTCGTTCATCATCAACTACAAGGGCGCGATCGTGGGACGGCAGGACTACGGCGCCGGGTCGACCTACGTGGGCGGCGTCGTCGACGTCGAGGCGCTCCGCGACCACCGGGCGCGGGCACAGTGGGACAACTGGCTCAAGGATCTCAGGACGGAGCTGTACCAGCTCCTCTACGAGAAGCCGATCTATCCGAAGAACCTGTACCTCAAGCGCGCGCCGAGTACCGCGAGCGCGTGATCAAGCGACAGGTCAAGCTGATGCACGACCGCGGCATCTGGGTGCGGCCGGCCCGCTGAGCCCGGTCGCCGGCGGGGCGCTGGCGGAGCGCGGCTCGGGCGCGGCGGCGGCCGGGCCCCCGGGCAGGGGCCGCCCGGGGGACTCGGAGGAGGCGGGCCCTTCGAGGGGGCCCCGCGACGCGCTCGAGGCGCCAGGTCGAGAGGCTCCGCCCGGTCCAGGACCGTGCCCGACCCCCGCGCCGCCCGCGGGGCCGCGGTCAGGAGCGGCGGCGGCCCAGTCCGCGGATGAGGGCGATGCCGATCACCGCAGCGAGCACCACGAGCCACATGTCGTAGTCGGGAAAGCGCAGGGTCTTCACGAGCGCCACGCCGAAGCCGGCCCCGATCACGATCAGCCCCGCCGCGATCGATCGCGCCCCGGACCCAGGTCTCGACACGCCGGCGCTCCTAGCCTGACGGCGGGCGGGACGTGGCGATCGAGGTGCCTCGACGAGTCACACGCGGCGAGATCAGCGCCCAGCCAGCGCCGCGAGCACGGTGTCGTGCAGGACGCCGTTCGTCGCCAGCGCCGTGCCCGTGTAGATCGTGTCGCGACCCTCGAAGTCGGTGAAGCGGCCCCCGGCCTCCTCGACGAGGAGCTTGACGGCCGCCAGGTCCCAGGGCTTGAGATCCAGCTCCGCGTAGATCTCGGCCTTGCCCTCAGAGACCAGCAGGTACCCGTAGTAGTCGCCGAACCCCCGTTGCCGGGAGGTCACGTCGATCAGGCGCACGAAGCCCTCCCAGTACCGGGTCTGGCGCACGAGGCCGAGCCCGGCGTGGACGAAGAACGCGTCCTTCAGGCTCGCCTCCCGCGACACCCGGATGGCCGTGCCGTTCACGAACGCGCCCCCGCCCTTCCGGGCGGTCGCGAGCTCTCCCGTGACGGGATTCAGGATCACGCCCGCGGTGACCGTGCCCTGCTCCTCGAAGCCGATCAGCACGGCCCAGAGCGGGATGCCGCGGACGAAGTTCCTCGTGCCGTCGATGGGATCGACGATCCAGCGGACCTCGAGGGAGCCCTCGGCACCGAACTCTTCGCCGAGGATGCCGTGGTCCGGAAACGCGCGACCGATGATCTCGCGGATGACCTGCTCGGCCTCGCGGTCGGCCTGGGTCACGGGGGTGGCGTCGGGCTTGAGGACGACGTCGAAGCCGCCATGGAAGTACCGCAGCGCGACCTCGCCCGCCGCCCGCGCGGCCTCGACCGCCACCCCGAGCAATCGCTCGGATGCGAGCGTCATGGAGCGGCGAACGCGCCGGCCCTCACCCGCCCCCTCACCTCACCCTTCGGCGGGAAATGGCTCGCCGCGCTCCTCGAGCACCTGCGCGTAGACCGTGAGTGCCTCGACGACGACCGGCATGCCGCCGTACGTGACCTGTTGCATGATCACCTCGCTCACCTGCTGGCGTGTCGCGCCGACGTTGAGCGCGGCGTGGACGTGCGCGCGCAGCTCGTGTGATCGGGCGAGCACCGTGAGCGAGGCAACGGCGCACAGTTCCCGCTGGACCTGCGAGATGACCTCCCGGCTGTAGAGCTTTCCGGCGAAGAACATCGACAGCTCGCGCGCCAGCTCCCGGTCGAAGCGCTTCCAGAGATCGAACCCCGCGCCGCCCTTCACCGTGTGGAACAGCATCGCGGAGGTCTTCCTGGTCTGTTCCCGCAGGGCTGCGTCATCCATGGAGGTCTCCCGTCGCTCGGTCATGGTAGTGTAGGCGCCACGATACCTCACGAGGGAGGTCCCGCACAACGATGGCGAAGCTCGAACGATACGGCGCGAGCGGCGTGTTCGACCCGGCGACGTACAGCCAGGCGGTCAAGGTCACCGGCGTCCATACGATCCTGTTCCTCTCCGGCCAGGTGGCGTACGACAAGGACGGAGGCGTCGCCTGTCGCGGCGACTTCAAGGGACAGGCGCGGGAGGCGCTGCGGGCCATCAAGGCGCTCGTGGAAGCCGGGGGCGGCACGATGGACAGCATCGTGAAGGTCAACACGTACGTCACCGACATCCGGTACCGCGCCGACTGGATCCCCGTGCGCGAGGAGTTCTTCGGCAAGAAGATGCCGGCGTCGACGCTCATCGCGACGCCCTCGCTCGCGCATCCCGACTGGCTCATCGAAATCGAAGCCATCGCCGTGATCTGACCCGGATTATTCATGAACGGCGGCAACTGGGACCGGACGGGTGGCGCGGCGGGCGGGGCGCCCCATGAGGCGAGCCGGGGGACCCCACCCCGGGCGGGGGTGGCGAGCCGAATGGGGCTGCCCGCCGCGACGGGACCCGGCCGCCTCTCGGGTGATCCGTTCATGAATGGTCCGGCCTAAATGTCGCGAGGCGCAGCCGAGCGTTCCCTATCGCAAGCCCGGCGCCAGTCGGGCGTCGCCAATCATCAAGGGCGAGGGCCGAACCGCCCCACCATCGAGACTTGCAGATGAAGCTGAACCCGCACATCTTT
>CAZWXA010000508.1:0-2785 GCA_964637755.1 uncultured bacterium
ACAGGCGCGTCAGACCCGGCGTCCTCTTCTACCTCTTCTGGGTGCTCCTGATCGCCGGTGTCGGGTACGGGCTGTCGGAGGTCATCGCCAACCGCCAGGCGCGACTGGGCGCGCAGGAAGTCAAGATCCGGAAGGAGCTCAGCGTGGGCGTGCCGGTGCTGGTCGTCAAGCCCAAGATGACCGGGGAGTCCTTCGAGATGGTGCTCCCCGCCGATGTCCGGGCGTACTACGAGTCGCCCATCTACGCCAAGGTGTCCGGCTACCTGAAGAAGCTCACCGTCGACAAGGGCGACCGCGTGCAGGCGGGCCAGCTCCTCGCGGTGCTCGAGAACCCCGAGGCGGAGCAGGAGTACCGGACCGCGCAGGCGACCCTGGACATCGCGCGGATCACGAACGAGCGTAACCAGGAGCTTGTCCGCGACCGGGCCATCTCGCAGCAGGCGGCGGACCGGTCGAAGGCCGACGTCCTGATCGCGGAGTCGACGCTGCAGCGCCTCAAGATCCTGCTGGACTACCAGCAGCTCCGCGCGCCCTTCTCGGGAATCGTGATCGCCCGGAACTACGACCCGGGCGTCCTGGTCCCGGCCACCACCACGAGCGCCGCCGCCTCGTCGGTTCCCGTGCTGATCATCGCGAAGATCGACACGCTCCGCGTCTACGTGTACGTCCCGCAATCCGACGCGGCGTTCATCCGGGTCGGGGACCCCGCGCCGGTCGCCTTCGACGAGTATCCGGGCAGGGTCTTCGAGGGGCGGATCTCCCGATTCACCGGCGCGCTCGACTCGGCGACCCGCACGATGTTGACCGAGATCGACCTGCCCAACAAGGACCAGCGGCTGATGCCCGGCATGTATGCCAAGGTGAGGATCAAGCGCAAGCAGCCGCAGACGTACCCGGTCGTCCCCGGTGACGCCCTCGTCTTCCACAACGACAAGGTATTCGTGGCGGTGGTGACGGCCGAGAAGAGGCTCCACCTCCAGCCCGTCACGCTCGGCTTCGACAGCGGCACGGACGTCCAGGTGACGGCGGGGCTCAAGGGCGACGAGACCGTCGCGCTGAACGTGGGCCAGACCGTGACCGACGGAATTCTCGTGCAGCCCGTCGCCCGCAAGGAGACGAGCGCGGCTCCCGGCGCCCCGGGGCCGCCGGCTGCGGCCGACAAGCCTCGCGTGGCTCCGGACCGTCCGGCGCCCGGCACCGAGAGGCCCGCCGCCGGTGGCGAGAAGCCTGTGGCCGCTCCGGACAGGGCGGGCGCGAGCCGGCCGGCAGAGCAGATTCCGGGCGCGAAGAAGTGAGCGCTCGGGCGCGATGGTGGGCCCTCGCGGCGGGACTCGCGGTGGCGGCCGGCTGCGCGCCCCAGGCGAAGCTCGAGCCGCCTGCGGTCGATCCGCCACCTGGCTTCGCGGGCACGGCCGTGCCGGCCCTCCAGGGGCCCGTCCAGATCCGACAGGACGAGTGGCCGAACCTCACCTGGTGGAAGATCTTCGAGGACCCCCAGCTCGAGTCGAGCATCGTCGAGGCGCTCGGCCGGAACAACAACCTGGCCGTCGCCCAGCAGCAGGTGGAGATCGCCCGGGCGCTGGCCAAGCAGAGCCGTGCCGCGCTGCTCCCCCAGGCCAGCCTGGCGCCCACCGTCGACTGGCGGCGGACATCCAACAACGCCAACGTCATCCCGGCGGCACGCGGGCAGCTCACGGACGTCTACGCGCTCCCCGTGCTGCTGAGCTACGAGTTCGACTTCTGGGACAAGAACAAGTTCGCCCTGCAGTCCGCCCAGGCTCAGGCGGCCGCGAGCGAACAGGACTGGCGGACCCTCTACATCGAGATCGTCTCGAGCGTGGCGGCCACCTACTTCAACATCTCGACCACGCTGGCCCAGCTCCGCGTGACGGAGCAGACCCTGGAGTCCTACCGGGAGTACCTGAGGGTCGTCCAGCGCCGGTACGAGGTCGGGATCACGTCCGAACTGGAGGTGCAGCGCGTCAAGTCGCAGATCAGCGCCACGGAGTCGATCATCCCGGCGCAGCGGCTGCAGATCGCGGAGCTGCAGCACGGGCTCGCGGTGCTGCTGGGGCGCAATCCCGGCGACGCGGTGCCCGTGCGCCGGCTCGACGAGGTCAGGGTCCCGGCCGAGCTCCCCGGGGGAGTTCCGTCGGGCCTGCTCCAGCGCCGGCCGGACATCCGGGCCCGCCAGGACCGGCTCCGGGCCGCCTCGGCGCAGGTCGGTGTCGCCCGCGCGCTCTTCTTCCCCGACTTCACCCTCAACCTTTCGGTCGGCGCCCTGTCGGTCTCGACGGGGAGCCTGTTCCTGGCGGGCAGCTTCGCGATGGATCTGCTCGCGAGCGCGGTGCAGCCCCTCTTCCGGGGTGGCGCGCTCGAGGCGAACTTCGAGGCCAACGTGGCGGCGTACCGACAGGCGGTCGCGGCCTACCAGGAGACGGTCCTCGTGGCGTTCCGGGAGACCGCGGACGCGGTCGCGCAAGTCCAGGAGCTGACCCACCGCCGCGACCGGCTGCGACAGGCCGTCGCGGACGAGGAGCGGTCGTACGACCTCGCGAACCGGTCCTACCTCGCCGGCGCCAGCTCATACCTCGAGGTTCTGGACGCCCAGCGGAGCCTGCTCGGGGCCCAGAGCCAGCTCGTGGAGGTCGAGGGCCGGCGTCTCGTCGCGATGATCGCGCTGTACAAGAGCCTGGGCGGCGGCTGGGACCCCGGCCGATGACCGGGCCCTCGCCTACGATAGGGTCTCCATGGCGCCTCGTCAAATCGCGTGTGCTCGGCTGGC
>CAZWXA010000509.1:0-2783 GCA_964637755.1 uncultured bacterium
GGGGGTGGCGAGCCGAATGGGGCTGCCCGCCGCGACGGACCCGTCCGCCTCTCGGCTGATCCGTTCATGAATGGCCCGGGCTAGTGCAGCGCCCGGCCCTGCCGCCGTTGCTCGGCGTCTACGACACTCCGCTCCTCTGCGGCGCGGATCCCTCGCCCGGTCTCCTCGGCTTCGAGCTGGAGGGGGGAGACCGGATGCGCGTGTACCGGCGGGAGGGGGACCTCGTCCTGAGCGAGACCGTCGCCTGCTCCCCCTTCCTCCTCCTCGCGGACACCGACCTTCTGGCTGGCTTCAAGGGAGAGAGCGAGGTCACGCCGCTCGACGGTCCCGGAGCCTTCCGCTGGCTCGTCCGCCTGGCGTCCTGGCCCGAGGCCCTCCGCGCGCGGGACCACTGTCGCGAGGCGAGCGGGCGCGCCGGCGGCGCCCCCGACGCGCCGTATCGGTTCTTCGGCGATCCCGTGCACCAGCACCTGCTGCTGACCGGGCGGACGTCCTTTCTCTCACTCGAGTTCACCGCCCTGCGCCGGATGGCGCTCGACATCGAGGTCCTGACGGCGGACGGGTTCGAGTTCCCCAGCGCCGCGCGCTTGTCCGATCGGCTCATCGCGATCTCGCTGGCCGACTCGTCCGGCTTTCGCTGCGTCCTCCGGGGCGACCGGCTGGACGAGCCGGCGCTGATCCGGGAATGCTCGCGTCTCATCCGGGAGCGCGATCCGGACGTGATCGAGGGGCACAACATCTTCCGCTTCGACCTCGAGTACCTCGAGGCGCGCGCGCGCCTGCACGGGATCCCTCTCGACTGGGGCCGGGCCGGGGAGCCGCTTCGCGGCCGCCCGGCGCGCCTGCAGATCGCCGAGCGCGCGATCGGCTACCGGCGCTACCAGATCGGCGGTCGCCATATCATCGACACCTGGCTGCTCGCGCAGCTCCACGACCTCGGCGCCCGCGACCTCCCGTCCTTCGGGCTCAAGGACGTCGCGCGGCGCCTCGGCGTGGCCATGCCAGACCGCACGTACATCGACCCCGCGGACATCCCCAGGCTCTACGCTCGCGACCCCGACCGGCTGATGCGCTACGCGCTCGACGACGCGGCCGAGACGCTCGCGATCTCCGGGGTGCTGTCGCCCCCCTACTTCGTGCAGGCCCAGCTGCTGCCCTTCGATTACCAGTCGGTCCTCCTCCGGGGCAACGCGACGAAGATCGACGCCCTGCTGGTCCGCGAGTATCTACGGATGCGGCGGGCCATCCCCGCGCCCGGCGCGGCGTCGGCGATCACCGGCGCCTTCACCGCCGTCCTGCAGCAGGGAATCGCCCGTCCCGTGCTGCACGTGGACGTCACCTCGCTCTACCCCTCGCTCATGCTGGCCCGGGGCATCGCGCCCGCCGCCGACTCGCTCGGAGTGTTCCCGCGGCTCCTGCACGAGCTGCGCGACTTCCGGGTCGCGGCCAAGCGCCTGATGCAGAACGCCGGCAGCGAGGCCGAGCGTATCCACCTCGGCGCGCTCCAGCAGACGTTCAAGATCCTGATCAACTCCTTCTACGGGTACCTCGGCTTCGCGCCCGGGCACTGGAACGACTTTGCCGCCGCCAACCGCGTCACCGCCGAGGGCCGCGCCGTCGTCGCCGCCCTCGTCGACCGGCTGGCAGCGCTCGGCGCAACGGTGGTCGAGATCGACACCGACGGGGTCTACTTCGTGCCGCCGGCCGGCGCGCGCGACGAGTCCGCCGAAGCCCGGCTCCTCTCGGCGGTCGGCGAGGTGCTGTCCGCGGGCATCCAGGTCGAGCTCGACGGCCGGTACGTCGCGATGTTCAGCTACAGAATGAAGAACTACGTGCTCCTCGACGCCGAGGGCAGGCTGACGATCCGGGGCTCGGCGCTCAGGTCCCGGGGGATCGAGCTGTTCCAGCGCCGGATCATGGAGGAGCTGTTCGCGCGACTCCTGGACGGCCGGCGGGACGAGATCCCCGGCATCATCGAGCGGTGGAAGGCCGATTTCGCCGCGCACCGCGTCCCCGTGCGCACGTTCATGAAGACCGAGACCCTGCACGACTCCCTCGACCTCTACCGCGAGCAGCGCGCGGCAGGACTCCGGAACCCGTCGGCGAGCTACGAGCTGGCGCTCGCGGCCGCTCGCCCGTATCAGCCCGGGGACCCGGTCTCTCACTACGTCACGGGCCGGCGAAGGAACGTGGCGGTGTCCGAGTGCGCGAAGCTCGCGACCGAGTGGGACCCCGCGGCGCCCGACGAGAACACCGGGTACTACCAGGCCAAGGTCGAGGAGCTGTGGGAGCGCTTCCGCCCGTTCGTCGAGCTGGACGGGCTGCGGCCCTGCGCCGACCCGCCCGCCGTCGATCCGGAGAGTCCGCGCCAGCTCACGCTCTTCTGAGCTGTTCTAATCGCCCGGGGGATGGTTTGTGGCGATGATCGGCTTCACGCGGATGATCGCAGGACTGGTGGCGTGCCTGACCATGTCGCGCCATGCTCAGATTCACGCCAGCGACCAACTGCACGCAGCGCGGGAAGGGTCCGGCGATGACGCCAATCCCCTGGCCCGCCTCGGCCTGGCCCAGCCGGCGCCATCGTCTTCGCCACGGACGCGAGGCCGTGGTGACCCAACAGCTCAAGGTTGAGTCGGGCGGCGTACTCTTCGGGAGCACTCCTCTCCTCTGGGGCAGTCACGCCCCACGCGGCGCATGCCGCTCGTGCTTCCGTCGGCGTAACGCGTTGTCTTTTAGACACTCTTTTCCTGGCACGGGCCCTGCGGTCCTCCCCCCACCCCCCC
>CAZWXA010000510.1:0-2781 GCA_964637755.1 uncultured bacterium
TGGCCACGATGCGCAGGGTGACGCGCTCGCCGCCGCCGCCGATCATCAGCTCGGGGTGCGGCGTCTGCACCGGCTTGGGATCGAGCGGCGCGTCGGAGAGCTGGTAGTAGCGCCCCTTGAAGTCGCTGCGGCGCTGGGTCCAGAGCGACTTCATCACCTGGCACGCCTCGTCGAGCCGCGCGAGCCGCTCGCGCATCGTGTGGAACGGGATGCCGTAGGCCTCGTGCTCGTTCTGCTGCCAGCCGGCGCCGAGCCCCAGGAGGAGCCGGCCGCCGGAGATGATGTCGACCTGGGCGGCCATCTTCGCGACCACCGCGGGATGGCGGTACGTGTTACCGAGCACGATCGTGCCCACGCGGATGCGGGGCACCACGGCCGCCAGCGCGCTGAGCGTGCTCCAGGACTCGAGCATGGCGCCCTCGCGCTCCTTCGTGTTGGGCATGAAGTGGTCGGTCACGCAGGCGATGTCCCACCCCGTGGCCTCGCCGTGGCGCCACAGGTCCAGCACGCCCGACCAGGTCTGGGCCCCCATGCTCGTGAACAGGCCGAACCGCATGTCTCTCTCCTCCTCGAGGGTGAGCCCTCGAGAGCCGCCCTCGCCAGGTCACGCCCTCGGCGCGCCGACCGGGACGGCCGCGATCGTGCAGCGCCGGCACCGATGCGCGAGCCACGGAGCGCTCGCGCCCCGGGCGATAGTGCGCCCGCCCCGCCCGCCGGTCAAGGCGCCCGCCCTCTCCTCGCGCCGGACGGCCCGGACGGCCCGCGGTCTTGACGGCCCCGCCGGCCCTCGCCTAGTGTGTCGGCCATGGCCCCCCCTTCGTCGAGGTCGACAGGCTCACCATCGGCATGCGGAACCGGATGATTCTCGACGCCGATGTGCGCGGCGTCCTCCCGCTCGCCGCCGGCGAGGGCAGGTCCTCCCGCTGATGGTGAAGCTCGTCTTCTGCCTGACGCGCCTGCCGCACCTCTCCCGCGAGGAGTTCCAGCGCTACTGGCGCGACCGTCACGGGCCGCTGGTGCGCGAGCTGGCCGGCGCGCTCGCCGTCCGGCGCTACGTCCAGGTCCACACGCTGACGAGCCCGCTGAACGCGGCCCTCCGCCGGGGCCGCGACGGCCCCGAGGAATACGACGGCGTGGCCGAGCTCTGGTTCGACAGCCTGGAGGCCCTCGCCGCCGCGGGGGCCACGCCGGCGGGACGGGCCGCAGGCCGTCGCCTCCTCGAGGACGAGCGGCGCTTCGTGGACCTCGCCCGCTCCCCCCTCTGGGTTGCCGAGGAGCATCCCATCGTCGGCGACTAACCCAGGCTGACCGTGCGCCGCGACGCCCGGCGCCGGCGCCCGGCCCGCACCCACGGCACGGGCTGGTCGACCACCCGCTGGGCGCCCACGAGACAGGGGGTCTGCTCGTAGCGCAGCGCCCGGAGGCGCGCCGCCGTGAGCCGCGAGAGCGTGCGGAAGCTCGGGTTCCGTCCCGCGCCGCGGCTCTCCCGGAGGACCTTGGCCAGGCAATAGGTGAAGGCGCCGTAGGAGGTCGCCCCGTCGCGGTACTCGTACGACAGCTCCTGCTCGCGACACGCCTCCAGGATGACCGGAAGATACGGCCCGTGGTGCCCGAGCGCCTTCCGCTCGCGGTTGTACGTCCTGTTGGGAAGACCGCGCAGGGACACCCCACGGCCGAAGCGATACGTGACCCCGTCCGCCCCCAGGTAGTCGTCACCACCTCTCGACCTGGCGATGGACCGATTCGGCGACTGGAGGCTGCGGTCTTCCCACATCCCGAGGTCGAGGTTCCAGCGGAGCGCCCGGTGACGGATGTCGTCGGGCGGGTCGATCCCCCGGGGCCGGAGCCCGCCCTCGCGCGTCAGCCCTCCCGAGTGGCAGCAGTCGAACACGGCCACGAAGCGGCTGTCGTAGGGGAGCTGGCTGTAGAAGTTCACGAACTGCTTGTCGGTCACCGCGTGCTCGGGGCTCCAGTCGAAGTCCCAGGGCACCAGGCACTCGTCGAGATGATCGACCTCCTCGCGGGCTCCGTAGGTCGGGATCTGGGCCCCGTGGCCCGAGTAGAAGAGCACGCGCTGCGCCTCGCCCTCCACGTTGTCGAGCAGCCAGTGAAGGCGCTCGAGGATGTTGGCCGTCGTCGCGCGCTCGTCGAGGACGACCCGGATCTCCTCGGGGCGAAAGTCGCACTCCTGGAGCACCGAGCTCATCAGGAAGACGTCGTTGACGCAGCCCTCCAGCCGGTTGGCCGGATTCGGGTAGGCGTTGATCCCGATCAGGAGCGCGCGGCGCTCGGGCCGCGCCGCCACCGCCCGCGTGGTCCGCAGGTCGCGGGCGATCGCCCGGGCGGGGCCGGCGCCCGACACCTCGAACCACACCCGGGTCTGGGTGTTCGCGTGGTCGAAGTACCAGACCGGGTCGTGGTTGAGCACGTCGTTCGGCTTGTCGAACTCGGTCAGGACCTCGGCGAAGTTCGGCGCCTGGAGGCGAAGCTCGGCCGTGCACACGTGATCCCGGGGGTTGTACAGGTGGTACCACATCCGGGCGTCGACGGGCTCGACGCGGCCGGCGAAGCAGTCGCGGACGAACGGGTTCCCGATCTGGGACCCGAACGTGAGGAAGACCTTGCCGGCGACGACCCCGGGGTTCCGGCGGAACGCGTCGTAGCACACCAGGGAGCCCAGGCTGTGGGCGCACACCAGGTCATACGGCCTGGCGGACATCGCCTTGAGGACGCGCTTCCGCAGCGCGTCGCGCAGGCCGTCCTCGGACGCCCATTGCGCGA
>CAZWXA010000511.1:0-2769 GCA_964637755.1 uncultured bacterium
TTGTAGGGGCCGTACGGCCGCGTCTGCGTCATGAGAATTCCGACCAGCTTCTCCTGGGGATCGATCCAGAAGTCGGTGCTGAAGAAGCCGCCCCAGTAGTACGTCCCCGGCGACCCGATCTGGGCCGACTGGCCGATATCCTTGATGACGGCGAATCCGAGGCCGAACCCCGTACCCGGCCCACCGAGCCACATGTCGAGGTCGCCGGTCTGGTTGGCCCGCATGAGCTCGACGGTTTTTCGGCTGACGAGCCGGACGCCATTCAGCTCGCCGCCGTTCAGCAGCATCTGACAGAAGCGCGCGTAGTCGCCCGCCGTGGAGACCAGCCCCGCGCCACCGGAGAAATAGGTTCGCGATCCCCGGTACTGCAAGCTCGTCGAGTACACCGTGTACTCGTTCTCGATGACAGGCTCCTCGGAGAGCCGGCGCAGACCCGCACCATCGGCGACCATGTAGACCGCGGCCAGCCGGCTGATCTTCTCCTCGGGAAGAAAGAAGTAGGTGTCCGACATGCCGAGGGGCCTGAAGATGCGCTGCTCGAAGAACCTGTCGAGCGACATCCCGGAGACGACCTCGACGAGGCGCCCGAGGACGTCGGTGTTCAGGCCGTACTCATAGGCTTCGCCGGGATGATTGGCGAGCGGGAGCTGCGCGAGCTTCCTGACGTTGTCGGCCATCGTGCCCGAGTTCTGCAGGAGGCCATCGGCCACGCCCGCCTTCTTGTAGAGGTCGGCGAAGTACGGGCGCCCCCAGAATTGATAGGTGATGCCCGACGTGTGCGTCAGGAGGTCCTTGACCGTGATCTCGCGCTTGGCCGGCACCAGCACGTAGGCCGGAACGAACGGGTTGCCGCCGGGCGGGCGAATCGCCACCTTCGGGTCCTTGAACTCGGGCAGGAACCGGGAGATCGGATCGGACAGGAGGAAGCGGCCTTCCTCGTACAGCATCATCGCGGCGAGGCTGGTGAAGGGCTTGGTCATCGAGGCGATGCGAAACATCGTGTCGGGAGCCATCGGCTTCCCGGCCTCGACGTCGGCCATGCCAACGGCGTCCAGGTAGGCGATCTTCCCGTTCCGGGCGATCAAACCGACGGCTCCGGCGATGTGCTTCTTCGCGACGTGGTCGCGCAGGGCGGCGCGAAGCACATCGAGCCGCGCCGAGGAGAGGCCGACCTCCTCGGGCGTGGCGGCCCAGGGCAGGTCCTGGGCGAAGGCGGTCGGGACCAGGAGCAGGAAGAGCAGGAGAGACACGAGCATCCGGGCGGCTACGTTCATGGGGGGTCTCCATTCTGTCGGGGCCGGGTGCGGGTCCGGGAGGGCCACGTGCGAGCGCCCATCGGTGACAGAACCACAGAGACGCGCGCCGCCCCTGAAGGCGCACGCTCCACGCGGGGGGAATCCGCGCGCGATTCTATCACGCCCCTGGGCGGGTGGCGGCTCGGGCATCGCACGCCCTCGCGCTTCGGCTTCCCCTGCGGCCGGGCGCCGGCCGGCGGCGCCTCGTGGTAGCCTCGACGCCGCGACCACCACGTGGACTGAAGGAGGGCTCATGAAGATCGGTATCTGTCTGCCGCACTACGGAAGGCGGATCGAGTCGATGCGGCTCCACCAGCTCGCCGCCCGCGCCGAGGAGCTCGGCCTCGACTCGATCTGGGTGACCGATCACGTCATCGTGCCCCGGGACATGTCGCTCATCTACCGCGACGACATGCTCGATCCGCTCGCCGTCCTGCCGTGGCTGGCGGGCATCACCGAGCGCATCGCACTCGGCACGAGCGTCGTCGTCCTCCCGTACCGGTCGCCGCTGCCCGTGGCGAAGCTCCTGGCCAGCGTCGACGTGCTCTCCGGTGGCCGGCTGATCGTCGGCGCGGCAGTCGGCTGGCTCAAGGAGGAGTTCGACGCCCTCGGCGTGCCGTTCGGCGAGCGCGGCCGCCTCGCCGACGAGGCCCTCGAGCTGTTCCGCGCGCTGTGGACGCAGGAGTACCCGGAGATCGAGACCGCCCATCACCGGCTGGCCGGACTCAAGGCGTCGCCCGTGCCGTTGCAGAAGCCCCGCCCACCGATCCTGGTCGGCGGCGGTACGGAGGCGGCGCTCCGGCGGGTCGCCCGGCTGGGCGACGGCTGGCATGCCTCGAGCGTGAGCCCCTCTGTCTTTCGCGCGGGCGCGCTGGCCGTCGCCAACTACTGGAGGGAGGCAGGTCGCGAGGGGACGCCGGAGCTCACCCTCCGCGTGCCCGTCCTGATCGACGGCGTCCATCGCCCCGCCGTCGACCCCGGGCTCCTCGGCTCGCGCCACGTCCTGCGGGGCTCGATCTCGACCGTGATCCGCGACCTCCGAACCTATCAGGCCGCGGGCTGCAGCCACGTGGCGCTCGAGGTGAGCTACAGCACCTACCCCGCCATCCTCGAGACCCTCGACATCGCCGTCGACGAGATCCGCCCCGCCCTCGAACAGCGGAACCCTCCCGCGCCCTCCCGGCCCGGCACGAGGTGACCGCCGGCGCTACTGTGCGAGAGCTCCGCCATCGATGACGAGCTCGCTTCCCGTCATGTACGACGAGTCGTCGGAGGCCAGGTACAGGACGGCGCTCACGATCTCGTCCACCGTGCCCATTCTTCCCAGGGGCACGCGCTGCAGCCGCCGCTGCAACGCCTCCGGATCCGGCATGGCGCTGTGGAGCATCTCGGTGTCCACGGGGCCGGGATGAACGGAGTTGCACCGGATCCTGTCCCGGGCGTGCTGGCTCGCGGTGACCTTCGTGAAGATGCG
>CAZWXA010000512.1:0-2760 GCA_964637755.1 uncultured bacterium
CTCCGTGGGCCGACGAGGGCCCAGGGAGTCCGGTCAGATGCCGGGGCACGGACCGCGGCAGCCTGGCGACCCAGGAGGATCTCATGATCGTACGCGATCTGATGACGCCCAATCCGGGAACCGTGACGCCCGACGCGACTCTCGCCGAGGTGTGGGACCTCATGCAGGAACTCGATGTCCGGCACGTTCCCGTGGTGGAGCGCGGCTCGCTCGTCGGCATGCTGAGTGATCGCGATCTCGCCCATCTGGATCTTGGCCGCGCGCTGAACCTGGAAGGGGCTGATGCCCTCAGGCGCCAGCTCGAGGCGCCCGCCCTCGAGGTGATGAGCTCGGATGTCATCTCAGCCGAGCCCGATATGGAACTCGGCGATGTCGTCGGGCTGCTCCTGGAGCACAAGGTTGGAGCGATCCCCGTGGTCCGACCTGGCACCCGGGAGCTCGTAGGAATCATCAGTTATATCGACGTCCTGCGAGCTGTCCGCGTCCTGCTCGAGGTCGAGTGAGCGAGCACCGAGAAGGCAGGGGCACGCGCCACCGGCCTCCTCGTCGAAGACGTGCCGGCCGACCGGATCGTCCGGGCCGCGCGCGCCCAGCGTGCTGATCTCCTCGTGCTCGGCACCCACGGTCGCACCGGTCTCTCCAGACTGGTACTCGGCAGCGTCGCGGCACTCGTGGTGGCGACCGCTTGCTGTCCCGTGCTCACGGTGCACGGGCGCTGAGGCTCACGGCAAACGGGTCGGCTACGCGGCCACCGCGGTCCGGGTGCCGCCCACTCGGCTGGCGATCTCGCGGTGCACGTGATCGCGGAGCCGCACGACCTCCCTCCAGTCACCCGTCTGGGGCCGGACGGACGGGCCGATCGTCACACGGACCGTGCCATGCCGGGGGAGCCAGGAGTCAGCGGGCAGGATCGCGCGCGTGCCGCGGATACCTCGACGTGAGGAGGAGACCGTGAAACCGCTTCCCCACCACCATGCGGTCCGCATCGCGGGCACTGCCTCGGGCTACACCACGGTGTCGAGTTCAGGCGTCGCCGACCCCCGGACGGCTCCACCGCTGCACTTCGACGAGCCCGGCGACGCCTGGAGCCCGGAGCAGCTACTGCTCGCGGCCGTCGAGGCCTGCTTTCCGCTGACGTTCCGGGTCGTCGCGCGAGCCTCGGGGATCGAGTTCGAGTCGCTCGCCGTCGAGGCCGAGAGCCTCGCGGACCGCGGCAACGGGGGAATGCGCTCCACCGAGATCGTCCTCCGGCCGAGGGTGACTCTCCCGGCCGGCGCCGACTGGGTGCGTGTGCGGCGCGCGCTCGAGAAGGCGGAGCGCGCCTGCCTCGTGTCCGCCTCGCTGGCCGCCCCGCTCCCGCTGGAGCCGGAGATCGCGGGGTAACGGCCATGTCAGCCGCGCGCCCGACGAGAGAGGAGCTGGTGGCTCGCGCGGGGAGGCCGGCCGAGGAGTCCATGCGGCTGCACGCCCTCTGTCGCGGCAAGATGCAAACGCTGCCGAAGTGCCCGGTGCGCGGATTCGAGGACTTCGCGCTCTGGTACACGCCCGGCGTGGCGGCGCCGTGCCGGGCGATCGCGGCCGACCCCGAAGCGGCGTGGATCCACACGAACAAGGCGAACACGATCGCGATCGTGACCGATGGAACGCGCGTGCTCGGCCTCGGCGATATCGGGCCCGCGGCCGCCTTGCCGGTCATGGAAGGCAAGGCGCTGCTTTTCAAGTATCTGGGCGGCGTGGACGCGGTGCCCGTCTGCCTCGCCACGCGGGATCGTGACGAGCTGATCCGGACGATCGCGCTGCTGGAGCCGAGCTTCGGCGCCATCAACCTCGAGGACATCGAGCAACCCAAGTGCTTCCGCGTCCTGGAGGCGCTGCGCGAGCGGATGACCATCCCAGTGTGGCACGACGACGAGCAGGGGACGGCGACGGCGCTGCTCGCCGGTCTGCTGAATGCCGCGAGCCTCGTCGGCAAGGACCTCCGCCGGATGCGCATCGCGATGGTCGGCATGGGGGCGGCGAATGTCGCCTGCTACCGGCTCCTTACCGCGAACGGCGTCGACCCGCTGAGCGTCGTCGCCTGTGACAGCCGGGGCACGCTCCACAAGGGCCGCACGGACCTCGAGCGGCGCCAGGACGACTTCCGCGAGAAGTGGCGCGTCTGCCTCGAGAGCAACGGGAACGGTGTCGTCGGCGGTGTGGGAGACGCCCTGCGCGGCGCCGACGTCTGCATCGCCTTCTCGACGTCGGGACCGGGAGTCATCGAGCCGGCGTGGGTGCGGGGCATGGGCCGCGATGCCATCGTCTTCGCCTGTGGAAACCCCGTCCCCGAGATCTGGCCCTGGGACGCCGCCGAGGCCGGCGCGCGCATCGTGGCCACGGGACGCAGCGACTTCCCCAACCAACTCAACAACTCGCTGGTCTTCCCCGGACTCTTCCGCGGCGTTCTCGATGTGCGCGCCCGCGCGATCACCGACGAGATGGCGGCGGCCGTCGCGCGAGAGCTCGCGCAGTTCGCCCGGGATCGAGGGATCCGCGAGGACGACATCCTGCCCCGCATGGACGAGTGGGAGGTGCATCCGCGGGTGGCCGTTACGGCAGCGATGGCGGCGCAGGCGCAGGGGCTCGCCCGCGTGGCGCGCACGGCGGACGAGATCGCGACCGACGCCCGGCGGCTGATGCAGGGCGCGCGCGAGGCCACCGCGCTCCTCATGCGGGCAGGGCTGATCCCTGACGCGGCGGCGGGGTGAGACTCACGGCCGT
>CAZWXA010000513.1:0-2749 GCA_964637755.1 uncultured bacterium
GGCAAGGAGGTGCGCGTCACCCGCATCGGCCCGCGGCTGGTCCAGGATCGGCGCCAGGCGTGGGAGTGGTGGTACGAGCCCGTGGCGGTCGCCCGGTGGGGGAGCGCCCTCTGGCACGCGTTGGCCTGGACGGTCTTCGGCGGCGCCTACGTCGGCGCGATCGTCTTCGTGTCGTCGGGCCTCCGCGCGTCGCCGGGCGACGTGCTGCTGGTGCTCGCCGCCGGCTCGCGGCTCTCGGCCTACATCGGCGCTGCCGTCGGCGAGATCGGCTTCCTGCGCGGCATCTGGCTCGACGGCTCCCGGCGCCTGGCCTGGCTCGAGGACTACGCGGCGTCGCTCGTGGCGTCGGCCGACCAGCCCGCGCCCCCGCGGCTCCTCGAGGGCATCCGCCTCGAGGGGGTGTCGTTCGCCTACCCCGGCACCGACCGCCTCGTGCTCGACTCCGTCGACCTATCTCTGCCCGCGGGCATGGTGGTGGCACTCGTCGGCGAGAACGGCGCGGGCAAGACGACGCTCGTCAAGCTGCTGTGCAAGCTGTACGAGCCGACGGCGGGGCGGATCCTGGTCGATGGGGCGCCCCTCTTCCGCATGCGGACCGACGAGTGGCGCTCACGTCTGGCGGGCGCGTTCCAGGACTTCTTCCGCTTCGAGTTCGTCGCCCGGCACTCGGTAGGCCTCGGCGACGTTCCGCGCCTGGATGAAGAGCCCGCGGTCACGGCCGCGGTCGGCCGCGCCGGAGCCGACGACGTCGTGGCGCGCCTGCCTGCCGGCCTCGGAACCCAGCTCGGGCCGACCTGGCCGGGGGGGGTCGAGGTCTCGTTCGGCCAGTGGCAGAAGCTCGCCCTGGCTCGCGGGTTCATGCGCGACCAGCCGCTGCTGCTGGTGCTCGACGAGCCCACGGCGGCCCTCGACGCCGAGACGGAGCACGCGCTGTTCGAGCGCTACGCGGCGGTGGCGCGCGAGCCCGGCGGTGGATCGGGCGACGGCGCGGGAGCGGGCCGCCTCACGATCCTGGTGTCGCACCGCTTCAGCACGGTGCGCATGGCCGATCTGATCGTCGTGCTCGACGGCGCCCGCGTGGCCCAGGTCGGTACCCACGAGGAGCTGATGGCCAAGGGCGGCCCCTACGCGGACCTCTACGGCATCCAGGCCGCGGCCTACCGCTGAGCCGGGGTGGTGCCCGCGGAGCCCCCGGGTCACGCCCTCGCGGTCTTGGCTCCGTAAGCTCGGAGCGCGTTGGCTCGGTCGTCGCTGCCGCGCCTGAGCATCTCGTCGAGGACGGTGTTTCCCCGCTTGTTGCGGGCGTCGGCCCTGCACCACGCCAGCGGGGACCTGAGGTCGATGCCCTCGTCTATCATAGGAGTCGCATGCCGAGCGCGGGAACGGCACCGGAGCCGACCAGGGAATGGCAGGAGGAGTTCGAGGCAGCGGCCCGCCGTCCGCTGCGGCAGCGCTTCCGCTACGCCTTCATTCATACCTACAAGCCGGTCCTCGACGACGCACCCTACCGTTCTTTCGACAGCACGGCGGAATACCGCGCCTGGTGCGCCGCGAGCCTGCCGTCCTGGCTGGGCTATGGCCCGGCGCTTTGAATACGCCCAGGCCGAGGAGATCCGCGAGGCCTTCGCTCGCCGGGGCGTGCGCTATCTCTTCATCGGGAAGTCGGGGGCCATCCTTCTCGGGTACCCCGATACGACGCAAGACGCCGACCTCTTCCTGGAGAAGAGTGAAGCCAATGGGGCCGCGGCCGCGCTTGCGCTACGAGAGCTCGGCTTTGCCCTGACCGAGGAACAGGCCGCCGAGGTGAGCAGGGGAAAGGACTTCATCCAGCTCAAGAACGGCCCCTTCGACCTCGATCTCGTCTTCGCACCCGACGGCATCGAGACCTTCGCTCACGCCTGGTCCCGCCGCGTCGAGGTGGAAGGCTTCCCCGTCTGCCACCCGGACGACATCATCTCGAGCAAGCGGGCCGCCAACCGGGTGAAGGACCGGGAATCCCTTCCGCGCCTGGAGGCGTTCCGGGACTACTGGAAATCCACGCGAGGTCGCTGAGGTCTGGCCGATACCAGCGGAGGCTCGTCCCCGGACTCGAGCACCCGCTGGGGCATGTGCTCTACGAGAGCGACAACATCCGGTGGCCCCGCGTCTCGCCCCAGGGCGACAAGGTGGCCTTCGTGGAGGGGGACTGCGGCGGACGGACGGGTCCGGCTCGGTGGTCCGTCTGGGAGACGGCGACTCCTTGGCTCTCTCGCCGGACGGTCAGTGGGTCTTCGCGTCCAAGCGAGACAGCACGAAGCACGTTCTGATGCCCGCCGGCGCCGGAGAGGAGCGGCCGGTCGACATGGCGGGCATCGAAGCGGGGTACGCCGAGTTCCTGCCCGACGGCCGGCTCATCGAAGGCCTGCGCTGATCCGCTCGCTCCACTTCCTACGACCCGTGGCGTGAGGGCAGAATCCGGAAGCGCTTCCGGCCGCCGATGCGGTACGTCTCGAAGTCATCGTGGTCGATCGTGAAGACGGTGGAGACGGATTCGCGCTCGGCCAGGCGCACGAGCGTCGCGTCGGCGAAGTCCATCGGCCGGTCGCGGTAGCGGCGCATCAGCAGGTCGAGGTCTGGAAGGTCCAGGTCGGTGACCGTCGCGACGGTCAGGGCGCCGGACCGGACGAAGCCCCAGGCGGCTTGCACTTCGCGCGCATGGTCTCCGACGAGGTGGAACAGCTCCGTGAGGACTGCCGTGGACGTGACCAGG
>CAZWXA010000514.1:0-2749 GCA_964637755.1 uncultured bacterium
CGCTCCCTGTCAGGCGTCCGGGCGAACCTCGCGCAACAACCGAGCGAGCGGGGCCCGCAGGCGGTGTCGCGTCACCCGTCCAAGCGTCAGCCTCGCGGCGCCCGCGAAGCGGGCCAGGGAGCCGAGCGCCTCGGCCAGGCCAGCCAGGACCTCGTCCCGGTCGAGAGGGCCAGAACCGGCCGGCGGCCGCCCGTCTTCGGAGAACCACGGCTCGAAGTGCACGCTCCGGATCTCCAGCCGCCGCTCGCTGCGATGGACCTTGGCGTCGACCCGGCCGAGGAGATGGCCGTGATGGAGGACGGGCAGCGTGTAGTAGCCGTGGACGCGCCGTGGCCCCGGCGTGTAGACCTCGATCCGGTACTCGAACCGGAAGAGCCGCGCCACCCGGTCCCGGTGCCACAGGAGGGAGTCGAAGGGCGAGAGCAGCGTGGTCCCGCGCGAGAGCGCGCGCCGCCGCCCGGCTCGGTCGAGCGCGGGCAGGTCGCGGGTGAGTACGAGCCAGCGGCCGCGCGTGCCCTCGACCTCGATCTCCGCCAGCTCGCCCCGCTCCCGCATCGAGGCGAGCGCCCTCCGGCGCGCGCCCGGCGCGAAGCGGGGGTAGGTGAGGTACCGGCTCAGGTCGGCCTCGGTCGCCGCGCCCATGGCGTGGAGGGAGCGCTCGACGTGCCAGCGCAGGAACTGCTCGGAGGAAGCCGGCTCGAGGGCGAGTACCTCGGGGATCGCGCGCTCCATCAGGTCGTAGCGCTTCTGGAAGTGCTGCCGCGAGTCGACGGTGAGCGCGCCGCTCATCCAGAGATAGTGCAGCGCGTGCTGGACGGGCTTCCAGTCCCACCACCCGCCGCGACCGCCGGCCGGGCGCCGAGTCTCGAAGTCCGCACTGCCCATGGGTCCGCGGGCCTGGATGGCGTCCTTCACCGATCCCAGCACCCTCGCGTTCCTGCGGAGCCACCCGGACCAGCCGGTGTGCCGGACACGGTAGTCGAGCATCGCCCGTCTCCACCACGGCAGCGTCGAGATCGGCACGAGGCAGGCGGCGTGCGCCCAGTACTCGAACAGGAGCCGCCGGCGGTAGACGAGTCGATCGAGCCGGGTCCGGTCGTACGGGCCGAAGCGGCTCCACACCGTCAGGTAGTGGGCGCGGTCGAGGACGTTGATGGAGTCGATCTGGAGCCCGCCCACGTCCTCGACGAAGCGGGCAAGCCGCCGGGGGGTCAGGGCATGCACCCGCGGCCGGGACAGATGCTGCCGCTCCAGGAAAAGCGCGGTGACCGCCCGCAACGGAACCACGAGGGGTGGCATGCCCCGTCGAGACTACCATCGCCCACCGGCGTGGCGCAGCCCGGCCGGACGCGCTACGCTTCATGGAGGCGCGCTACCGGGGGGGTCGGTGGCCAAGAACACCACGTCATCGCCGAACCGGTAGTCATTTGACACACCACGAGGATGGGACATGAAGATCACCGGGCTCGAGGTCTACGTCTTGCGAGCGCCCGACACCGGGCGTCCGCACTGGGTGAGTCACTTCATCGTCCCGAGAGCCAACGAGATCCTGGTGCGCATGCACACCGACCAGGGGATCGAGGGCATCGGCATCGCCACCAGCTATACGGCCATAGAGGCCGCCATACACGTCGTTCGCGGCGGCATCGGCGACCTGATCATCGGGGCCGATCCTCTCGCCCCGGAACGGTTGTACCAGAAGCTGTTCGCCCTGACCTGGCAGCGTTCGGCCCACGAAAAAGGCTGGTCCCGGGAAGCGCTGGTGCGGATTTCTGCCGCCGTCGACATCGCGGCCTGGGACATCGTCGGCAAGGTGGCCGGACTGCCCCTCTACCGGTTGTTCGGTGGCTACCGGAGCGAGGTGCCGTGCTATGTCACCTGCGCCTATTACCGCGACGGCAAGGACCTGGCCGAGCTCCGAGACGAGATGGAGATGCTGAAGGCGCAGGGGCATACCGGCTTCAAGGCCAAGGCGGGGGGCGTCGGGCTGGCCGAGGACGTCGAGCGGCTGGCCCTCGTCCGCGAGGTCATCGGCGACGACAAGGACCTGATGGTCGACGTCAACCGAGGGTGGGATCTGGCCACCGCCATCGAAGGGGCGCGATTGCTGGAGCCCTTGCGGCCACGCTGGCTGGAGGAGCCGGTGCGCTGGGCCGACGACCGGCGGGAACTGCGGCTGCTCGCCAGGCAGACCCGCATTCCGTTATCCGCGGGCGAGAGCGAGCTGACCAGTTACGGCTGCCGCGCGCTGCTGGAAGAACAGGCGATCCAGATCCTGCAGTTCGATTGCACGATGATGGGCGGCTTCACCGAGGGCCGCAAGCTGGCGGCGCTGTGCGAGCTCAACCATGTTCAGGTCGCTCCGCACCACGACTGCTTCATCCACGCACATATCGTCGCCGCCAGCCCCGCCGGATGCATCGTCGAGTCCTTCACCGATCCGGAACGAGACCCGCTGCAGGCCGAGCTGTTCGAGGACCCGCCGCAGATCGCCGGCGGACGGCTGACACTGAAGGAAGCGCCGGGGCTGGGGCTGACCCTCTCGCAGACCGCCCTGGCGAAGTTCGGCGAGCGCATCGTGTGACCCGATCCGCACCTCGCCACTCACGGCGCGCGCCCGGTAGGCGTTCTCGCTCGCCGCTCCGCTCCTCGGGGCGTCAGGAAGCCAGGACGAACGGAACGCCCGCGCTCGTCGCCACCGCCCGCAGCTGCTCCATGAGGTCGTCCGGGAT
This sequence comes from uncultured bacterium, assembly GCA_964637755.1. Lineage (GTDB taxonomy): Bacteria > Methylomirabilota > Methylomirabilia > Rokubacteriales > CSP1-6 > AR9. Next base: position 2,733 of record CAZWXA010000514.1, read on the forward strand.
CGGGACGCCGTGCTGGA
>CAZWXA010000515.1:0-2739 GCA_964637755.1 uncultured bacterium
TGGCCACACTGGTCACGAGACGCCGATGGATCATCGCGCGCTCCCGGGTCGAGTCCCGAACAGTGTCGGCACGATGCGATCGAAGCCGAGGATCTCCATCCGCTCGACGTCCGCGCGCCGCATGGTGACCAGTAGGCGGCCCTTCGGGGCTCGACTTCTCACCAGGAACGTCACGCCGTCCTTGCCTTCCCACACGAGCCACGCGTCCTCTCCTTCTGCCAGCGGCTGCTTGCCGAGGGCCGCCACGCGGGGAAGGGCTTTGTCCACGATGAGCACGCCGTAGTTGACCGGAAGCAGCAGGACCTGCACCGCCGCCAGAAAGGCCAGCAGGCCCTTCGCGAAGCCCCCCGGCCCGCCGGGTGCCTCGCTCGTGCGAAGCGCCCACAGCACGGCCAGGGGGACCGCGCACGCGCCCACGAGCAGGCTGAAGTAGAGGGGCATCAGGCGGTCGTCGAGAAGAAGCGCGACCAGCCAACCAGGCTCGGGCGGCAGGCGGGGAGCCAGCAACAGATCGCTGAAGACGAAGCACTGCCGCATGACGAACTGGATCACGATCACGGCGAAGACGATGCCGAACACCGCGAGCCGGGGCGGGCGCATGACCCACTCGGAGACACCCGCGCGAGCCGCTTCGGGCAGGAGACGGTACACGGCCCAGCCAACCGCCGCCGCCGGCAGACCCAGGAGCACGAGGTTCGGCACCGCCGACACGAGATAGACGAGAAAGCGCGCGCCGGTGAACAGGTAGCGCTCGTCGAGAACGGTCAGGTCGGTCCCGACACCGATCGCCGTGAGATGGAACCGGACGGCGAGGTAGCCGGCGACATACAACAAAAAGCTGCCCACGACGGTGTACTTCGTCCAGTCGCCGCCAAGCGCCTTGATCCGCTCGTTCAGCTCTTGGAGCAGGGCCGCCACGGTTACCGGCCGATCATCCCGAACGCCGCCCAGTAGTAGGGATGGCCGAACCCGGGATGGTTCTTCACCTCGAGGAGGGCCGCTCGTGCTGCCTCGGGCATCGGTCGGGAGAGCGCCGCGTCGTAGAAGGTCCGCATCCATAGCGCGGTGGCCTCCGAATCGACTTCCCAGTATGACAGCACCAGGGTCCCGGCCCCCGCATACATCAGCCCCCGGACCATGCCGAGGATCTCGTTCCCGTGCGTCGCTTCGGCCCGCCCGGTTTCGCACGCGGAGAGCACGACCAACCGGCTCCGGTCGAGGGTCAGGCCGAACATCTCCGCCGCGGTCAATCTCCCGTCGTCGTTGCCGCCCCGGGCCAGCGCGAGGTACGACAGCATCGGCTCCGCAGTGTTGAACTTCCCGTGCACCGCCAGATGGATCACCTCGAAGTCGCGGATCCATGCCTTGACGTCCTGTTCCTGCGCGAGGTCGTCCGCGACGACCTTGCTGCGTCCGGGAAAGAGCTGCGCGATGGCTCGCACTTCCGGTCCGGCGGCCGGAATGCCCCGGTCGGCGACCGCCAGGAGCCGTCCTCCTGAGAGGCCGGGTGACCGCCTGAGCCCAAGCAGGATCGAGGCACTCGGCGCATAGGTCATCTGAAAGCGCTCGCCGAGGTAACGGCCGTCGGCGGGGTCCTGGAGCACCTGGAAGGGGACGTACTGGAGATCTTCGTGGGGGACGATGACGAGCCGCTCGCTCCGTATGCGACTGATGGCCGGCTGGACGAGGACGAGGAAGAGTTCTCTGGCGGTGGTCTCGTCGAAGGGGATGTTCCGGTCGGAGAGGCTCTTTCGCAGAGCGGCGACCTTCCCCATCACCTCCGTCCGCGGCAGGAATACGTGGCGCACGAATACCGCGTCGGCCGTGATGTGCCAGAGGATGACGCCGGGCTCGAGCACGAGATACTGGAGCATCTCGTAGCGCTCCTCGCGCATCGACTGCTGCAGCGCCTCGAGGCTGGCCGGTGCCGACACCACCAGGGTCTGCAGGCGGGGCGCCTGGATGCTCATGCGCGCCAGCACGTCCTGGTGTTGCGCCTCGAGCGTACGGATGTGGCCCTGGAGGGCGCTGATCCTTGGCGCGTTCTGTGCCGGCTCGGGCTCGCTGGCCAGCTCGAAGAGCTTCCCTTGCGCGTCCGCGATCTGGGTCCGGAGCAGCATCGACTCCGCGTAGAGCTTCTGCTCCTCCGGCCGGTCGAGGCCCGGCGTGCGGCTGGCGAGGAGATCGGCGAGCGCTCTGGAGCGCGAGCGCTCGAGCAGCTCGAACGCCTCGGCGTAGCGGCGGCGGTCGAGGAGCTGCTGGATCGCCGCATAGTAGAAGCCGATGCGGTCCTCGAGGAAGGTGCCGCGACTCCGCTCGTCGCGGAGGGCACGCCGGTCGCGCTCCAGCGTGTCCACGGCCTTGAGGAAGAAGGCCAGGGCCGCGTCGTTGTTGCCCTGCATCTCGTTCATCAGGCCTTCCACGTACTGGTTCCGGGCCTGGGCGACGTCAGCGAAGCCTCCGGCCTGTTTCTCGAAGCGCTTGGCCTCCTGGTAGAGCTGGGTGAGCAGCGCCGGGACCTCCCCCGGTTGGGGGGCGAACGTCTCGGTCACCAGAACGTCGCTGGGCTTTTTCGGGTGGAACACGCCCGTGTTCTGCAGCGACCGATGCATGGCTTCCTGGGACTTGATCAGACCCCGCCGTGCCTCCACATCGCTGATGAACTGCTCGGTCTGCCGCGCCAGCGCGGCGTGGCCGAGCTGGCGCGTGATGGCGAGGGCCTGCTGGAGATCGGCCCGC
>CAZWXA010000516.1:0-1846 GCA_964637755.1 uncultured bacterium
CCACGTCGAAGAACCCGCGCTCGACCGTGGGCACCGTCACGGAGATCTACGACTACCTCCGCGTCCTCTTCGCGCGGGTCGGCGTCCCGCAGTGCCCGGGCTGCGGGCGCGTCATCGCGGCGCAGACGGTGCAGCAGATGGTCGACCGCGTCCTCACGCTGCCCGCGGGCGCCCGGGTGCTCGTGCTGGCGCCCGTCATCCGCGGCCGCAAAGGCGAATACCGGAAGCTCTTCTTCGATCTGCGGAGCCAGGGGTACGCGCGGGCGCGGGTGAACGGCGCCATCCACGAGCTGACCGAGGAGATCGAGCTCGACCGGAACCGCAAGCACACGATCGAGGTCGTGGTGGACCGTTTGGTCATCCGGGAGAACCTGGGCCGCCGGCTGGCCGACTCGCTCGAGACCGCGCTCCGTCTCGCGGACGGTGTCGTGCAGGTGGAGCCCGCCGAGGCGCCGGGAGACGCCTTCGTCTTCTCCGAGCGGCTGGCCTGCGCGGGCTGCGGCATCTCGTTTCCCGAGGTGTCCCCGCGGATGTTCTCCTTCAACAACCCGTACGGCGCGTGCCAGGCCTGCGGCGGCATCGGCACCCGCTACGAGATCGACCCCGCGCTGCTCGTCCCGAACACCGACCGCTCGCTGAAGGACGGCGCGCTCGCGGCGTGGGTCGGGCGCGAGTCGGTCTACTTCAAGCAGACGCTCCAGGCCCTGGCCCGCCGCTACCGGTTCGCCCTCGACACGCCCTGGGCCAGGCTCCCGAAGAAGACGCGGGAGGTGATCCTGCACGGCGATCCCGACGGCGGCTTCGAGGGCGTCGTCAAGGTGCTCGAGCGGCGATACCGCGAGACGCTCTCGGAGGAGACGCGGCAGGAGGTGGAGCGGTTCATGGCGCTTCGCGACTGCCCGAGCTGCAAGGGCTCGCGCCTCCGGCCGGAGTCGCTCGCGGTCCTCGTCGGCGGGCGGTCCATCGCGGACGTCTCGCGCCTGACGATCACGGAGGCCGCGCGGTTCTTCGACGGCCTCCAGCTGTCGGCGCGCGACCAGCAGATCGCGCGCCGCGTCCTCAAGGAGATCCGCGAGCGCCTGGGCTTCCTCGGCAACGTCGGCCTCGACTACCTCACGCTCGCCCGCGCGGCGGGCACCCTCTCGGGCGGGGAGGGGCAGCGCATCCGCCTGGCGACGCAGATCGGCTCGAGCCTCGTCGGCGTCCTCTACATCCTGGACGAGCCGAGCATCGGGCTCCACCAGCGCGACAACCGGCGCCTCCTCGACACGCTGCGCCGGCTCCGCGACCTGGGCAACACGGTGCTGGTCGTCGAGCACGACGAGGAGACCATCCGCTCGGCTGACTACGTGGTGGACCTGACGAGATCATCGCCAACCCGCAGTCGCTCACCGGCCAGTACCTGTCGGGCGCGCGGTCGATTCCGATCCCGCCGGCGCGGCGGAACCCTTCGGGCAAGTTCGTGACGATCCACAACCCGCGCGAGCACAACCTGAAAGGCGGGGCCGTGCGCATCCCGCTGGGGACGTTCACGTGCGTCACGGGCGTGTCCGGCTCGGGGAAATCGACGCTGGTCAACGACATCCTCTACCGCGCGCTCGCCCAGATGCTCCACCGGGCCCAGGCCCGCCCGGGCGCCCACGAGCGGATCGAGGGCGCCCAGCACGTCGACAAGGTCATCGACATCGACCAGTCGCCCATCGGGCGGACGCCCCGTTCGAACCCTGCCACGTACACGGGCGTCTTCACCTTCATCCGGACGCTCTTCACGCGGACGCCCGAGGCGCGGATGCGGGGCTACCGGCCCGGCCGGTTCTCCTTCAACGTCAAGGGCGGGCGCTGCGAG
>CAZWXA010000516.1:1856-2726 GCA_964637755.1 uncultured bacterium
CGTCTACGTGACCTGCGAGGTCTGCAAGGGCCGCCGCTACAATCGGGAGACGCTCGACGTCCACTACAAGGCTCGGAGCATCGCCGACGTCCTCGACATGACGGTGCGCGAAGCGCTCGAGTTCTTCGAGCCGGTGCCCGCGATCAAGCAGAAGCTCCAGACGCTGCACGACGTCGGGCTCGACTACATCAAGCTCGGCCAGCCCGCGACGACGTTGTCGGGCGGTGAGGCTCAGCGCGTGAAGCTCGCCTCTGAGCTCTCGAAGGTCGCGACCGGCAAGACGCTCTACATCCTCGACGAGCCGACCACGGGTCTCCATTTCGCCGACATCGAGAAGCTGCTCGAGGTGCTGCAGCGGTTGGTAGATAACGGCAACACCGTGCTGATCATCGAGCACAACCTCGACGTGATCAAGACCGCGGACTGGATCGTCGACCTCGGGCCGGAGGGCGGCGACGAGGGCGGCCATGTCGTGGCGGCGGGCACGCCCGGGGAGATCGCGCGGGCTGAGGGGTCGTACACGGGGCAGTTCCTCCGGAGCGTGCTGGCCTGATCCCTCCGCGGGCTATGTGCCCGGATCGTGCGGGTGGCCCTGGCTTCGCGATCCATGCGTTCCCGGGGGCCGCCGTTCGGACGCCGCAGGCGTCGGCCATCCAGCTATCGGTGGTCCCCGCGGGCTCCGCGGCGTCAGGGAGCGCCAGCCTGAATGAGAAAGAGATGAGGCCCAGGGCCGAGCCGGCCCCGATCCGGACGAGCAGTCCGGGGAGCGCCTGATGCGGCGCACGAAGATCGTCTGCACCATCGGTCCGGCCAGTGCGAGCGCCGACGTGCTCGACCGGCTCGTGGCCGCGGGCATGGACGTCGCGCGGC
>CAZWXA010000517.1:0-2720 GCA_964637755.1 uncultured bacterium
TACGGACATCAATTATGCCTACCCGACGGCGGAGATCGCCGTCATGGGGCCCGACGGCGCCGTGAGCATCCTCTACCGCCGCGAGATGGAGCGGGCGCCCGATCCCGCGGCCTTCAAGGAGGAGAAGACGCGGGAGTACCGGGAGAAGTTCGCGAACCCCTTCGTCGCGGCCGAGCGCGGGTACATCGACGAGGTGATCGAGCCCCGCTACACCCGGGCCCGGCTCATCGGCGCGCTCGAGGTGCTGCACACCAAGCGCGACACCAACCCGCCGCGCAAGCACGGCAACATTCCCCTGTGAGTCGGGCCCCTGTGAGTCGGGCCCCTGTGAGTCGAGCGCGATGAACCAGGAGCGAAAGGCCCTCTTCACCACGTCCTGGGGCGCGCCCATCCGGCGCGTCTACGGGCCCGACGCGGTCTCGACCGACTACGCCCGCGATCTGGGCGATCCGGGCGGCTTCCCCTACACGCGGGGCGTCCAGCCGACGATGTACCGCGGGCGCCTCTGGACGATGCGGCAGTACGCGGGCTTCGGCAGCGCCGAGGAGACGAACACGCGCTACCGCTACCTGCTCGAGCAGGGGCAGACGGGTCTCTCCGTGGCGTTCGACCTGCCGACGCAGATGGGCTACGACGCCGACGCGCCCGCGGCGTATGGCGAGGTCGGGAAGGTCGGGGTGTCGATTTCCTCGCTCGAGGACATGGCGGCGCTGCTCGAGGGAATCCCGCTCGACCGGGTATCGACCTCGATGACCATCAACGCCACCGCATCCATCCTCCTCTGTCTCTACATCGCCGTCGCCGAGCGGCAGGGGATGGCGGTCGAGAGGCTCGCCGGCACCGTCCAGAACGACATCCTGAAGGAATACGTCGCGCGCGGCACCTACATCTACCCGCCCGGGCCGTCGATCCGGCTCATCACGGACGTGTTCGCCTTCTGCAGGGACCGGGTGCCCCGATGGAACCCCATCTCGGTGTCGGGCTATCATCTTCGCGAGGCCGGGTGCACCGCCGTCCAGGAAGTCGCGTTCACCGTGTCGAATGCGATCGCCTACGTCCAGGCCGCCCTCGCCGCCGGGCTCCGGGTCGACGACTTCGCGCCGCACATCTCCTTCTTCTTCAACGCGCACAACAACCTCGTCGAGGAAATCGCCAAGTTCCGCGCGGCGCGCCGGCTCTGGGCTCGGATCATGAAGGACCGGTTCCACGCCCGGGATCCGCGCTCGACCATGCTGCGGTTCCACGCGCAGACCGCGGGGTCGATGCTGACGGCGCAGCAGCCGGAGAACAACGTGGTGCGGGTGACGGTGCAGGCGCTGGCGGCGGTGCTCGGTGGCTGCCAGTCGCTCCACACCAACTCCATGGACGAGGCGCTGGCCCTGCCCTCGGAGCGGGCGGTCCGCATCGCGCTCCGGACCCAGCAAGTCCTCGCGCACGAGTCGGGCGTCGCCGACACGGCCGATCCGCTCGGCGGATCCTGGGCCGTGGAGCGTCTGACGGCGGACATCGAGGGCGAGGCTCTGGCGTACATCGAGAAGATCGACGGGATGGGCGGCGCGGTCCACGCGATCCCGTTCATGCAGCGCGAGATCCAGGAGGCCGCCTACCGGTATCAGATGGAAGTCGAGGCGAAGGACCGGATCGTGGTGGGCGTCAACGAGTTCCTCACCGAGGAGCCTCCGGCCTCGAACCTCTTCCGGGTGGACCCCGCGATGGGAGAAGCGCTCGCGTGGCGGCTCCAGGCGCGCCGCTCGGCGCGCGAGGGGGACCGGGCGCTCGCCTCTCTCGACCGGGTCGAGGCGGTCGCGCGTGGACGCGCCAACCTCGTTCCCCCGATCCTCGAGGCCGTGATCGCCGGGGCCACCCTCGGCGAGATCTGCGACCGGCTGCGGGGCGTGTTCGGCGTCCACCAGCCGTCCGTGACGTTTTGAAGCCGGCCCTGACCCTGGTGATCCTCGCCCTCTCGCTCGCCGCCGCGCCCGCCCACGCCGGCCTCGCCGACCGGATCGGCGCGACCTTCGGTCTGATGGAGTCGGAGTTCATCAACACCTTCCGCCCCCTCGAGGGCATCATCGTCGCGGTGGAGGGCGCGATCCTGTTCCTCGACGTCACCGCGAAGGACACGGTCCAGGTCGGACAGGAGTTCACCGTCTTCCGGAAGGGCGACGTGTTCCGCCACCCGCTCACCGGCAAGCCCCTCGGGCGGTACGAGCAGGTGCTCGGCTACGCCCAGGTCCGCCGGGTGGAGCCGCGCTTCACCGAGGCCACGTTCATTCCGATCGAGGGCGGGCCTGCGCCGAAGCCCGAGGATGGGGTCCGGATCACCCGCGGCCGGGTCAAGGTCGCCGTCACGCCCCTGATCGATCTGACCCGGTCGGACGCCGACCTGCGGCGCGTCCCCTTCCTGATCTCGACCGCGCTCGACCGGACGAAGCGGTTCCAGGTCGCCGACCCCCTGACCGTGGTCGACATGTTCTCCGACGGCCGGCGCGTCGAGGAGATGATCGCGCGGCCGGAGAAGGCGGTCGAGCATGGCCGGGCGCTCGCCGTGTCGTGGTGGCTCGTCCCCATTCTCATCGAGCGGGGAGGCGTCACCTATCTGGACGCGACGTGGATCTCGGCCGTGACCGGGACCGCGCTCTTCTCGCGGCGGCAGTCGTTGACGCGGCCGGAGGCCGCCGAGGAGCAGCGCTTCCCGTGGGAACCGGCCGTCGAGGACT
>CAZWXA010000518.1:0-2715 GCA_964637755.1 uncultured bacterium
GCGCTCGTCGGCGCGATCGTGGGCGCGGTGGCAGGCGCCATCAACAGGGTGGCCTGACGGCCCGGACCAGTCCTGAGAAGTTCCTCGGGCACGGCGTCCCGCGGGCCTTTCGTCGCGCGGTTCGCGATCAGGGCGCCTGGGGTCGCGTGCCTGCCGGCACCTTCACCGCCTCCCGGATCTCGTAGCCCCTGTCCGCCATGCAGCGATCGAACCGGTGCCGGTCGAGCCGGCGGTAGGTCCCGGCGGTCGCCGCGGAAGGAAGGACGACGGTCGATACATCGGCGCACTCGGCGACGTCCCGGTCGCGCTCGGCCTGCGTGACGGCCGGGTTCACGTAGAGGGAGCGCGTGGCCGGCCCGCACCCCGTGCCCAGAACGAGCAGCAGGAGCAGAGCGGCGCCTCGCCTCGACACGCGGGCCTCTCCTCTCAGCGGGCCGGTGAGGTACTGGGGGACGCAGGCCTTTCGCCCCCGGGCGCCGGCGGTCACGGAGGGCCTCCACCGAGGGCCAGCGCGCGGGTGTGCCGCGCGATCATCAGTTCCTCGTCCGTCGGGATCACCCACGCCGAGACCGGGCAGCCGGGCGTGCTGATCCGTGGCCCTCCCGAGAGGTTCGCGGCCTCGTCGAGCCCGACGCCCAGCCATCCGGCGTCCCGGCACACCCGCGCCCTGATCGGGGCCGCGTGCTCGCCGATCCCGCCCGTGAACACGAGCGCGTCGATCCCGCCGAGGGCCGCCGCCAGCGAGCCGAGCTCCCGGCCGATCCGGTACACGAACAGGTCGATCGCCGCGGCGGCGCGAGGCGAGTCGCTCGCCAGCAGGTCGCGCATGTCGCTGCTGATGCCGGACACACCGAGCAGACCCGACCGGTGGTAGAGAAGGTCGGTGACCGCGGCCAGACTCATCCCGCGCTCGCTCATGAGGTAGAGAATCACCCCGGGGTCGATCGCCCCCGAGCGCGTTCCCATGGGCAGGCCCTCGAGGGCCGTGAACCCCATCGTCGTCGCCACGCTCCGGCGCGCGCGCATCGCGCACATGCTGGCGCCGGCGCCGAGGTGCGCGACGACGACTCGCCCCTCGGCCTCGGCGGAGGCGAACTCCGGCAGGACCTCGGCGATGTACTCGTAGGAGAGCCCGTGGAACCCATAGCGCCTGATGCCGGCCACCGACAGCTCGTGGGGCAGGGCGAAGGCCCGGGCGACCGCCGGCTGACTGCGATGGAAGGCGGTGTCGAAGCAGGCGACCTGTGGAAGCCCCGGCTTCAGCGCCGCCAGCGCCCTGATCGCGGCGAGGTTGTGGGGCTGGTGCAGCGGGGCGAGCGGCACGAGCTCGTCCAGCACGCCCAGCACCCCCGGCTCGATCAGCACGGGCGCGAGGTAGCGGCCGCCGCCGTGAACCACCCGGTGGCCCGCGGCGACGGCGGTCATGCCCAGCGCGTGGCCGTCGATCCATTCGAGGAGCGCCGCCAGCGCGGTCGCGTGGTCCTGCCGCTCGGCGGGGCCGGGCTTCAGGGGTTCGTCGACGATCGGCGCGCCGCCGGCATCGAGGGCCACGAAGCGGGGTTGCGCGTCGAGGCCCTCGATGATTCCCCCGTAGACGCGCGCCAGCGGACCGCCGGCAGGGCAGACGAAGACCGAGAACTTGATGCTCGACGATCCGGCGTTGAGGACCAGGACGATGTCAGTCACGGCGTCGCCCGGGTGCGGTGACGCGCCAGGAGCAGCACCACCGCGCAGGACGCGAGCCGGCTCCACGGGCGGTCGGCGCGGCTCCCGAGCGCGATCGGCACCCGCGCACCGACCACGACGCCGGCGGCCTGCGCGCCGGCGAGATACTCGAGCTGCTTGGCGAGCATGTTCCCGGCTTCCAGGTCGGGCACCACGAGGATATCGGCCCGGCCCGCCACCGGCGAGACGATCTGCTTCAGTCTCGCCGCTTCCTCGGAGACCGCGTTGTCGAAGCCGAGCGGGCCGTCGACCACGCCCCCGGTGATCTGGCCCCGATCCGCCATCTTGCAGAGCGCCGCCGCCTCGACCGTGGACCGGATCTTCGGCGTCACGGTCTCCACGGCCGACAGGACCGCCACCTTCGGATTCTCGACGCCGAGTATCCTGGCCAGGTCGATGGCGTTCTGCACGATGTCGCGCTTGTCCTCCAGATCGGGGTAGATGTTGATCGCGGCGTCCGTGAGGAACAGCGGCCGCGGGTACGTGGACACGTCCATGAGGAACACGTGGCTGATGCGACGGGCCGTGCGCAGGCCGGTCTCCGCCGCCACCACCTCCGACATCAGCTCGTCCGTGTGCAGGCTGCCCTTCATGAGCGCCTCGACCTCACCGGCCCGGGCCAGGGCGACGGCCTTGGCGGCGGCCTCGTGACTGTGCCGGGTCGGGATCAGCAGCCAGGGGGAGAGGTCGAGCCCCTCGGCCTCGGCGGCGCCGCGAATCTTCGCCTCGGGGCCGACGAAGACGGGGACGATCAGGTTCGCCCGCGCTGCCTCGACGGCGCCCATCAGCGAGTTCCCGTCCACCGGGTGGACGATCGCGATGCGGGCCGGCTCGAGCCCCCTCGTCAGCTCGATCAGTCGCCGGTACGTCGGGCCCTTCACGTCTCTGGCGTCCCAGGCAGCACTCATCGTTCGTCCTATCGCGCTAGCTAGCCCAGATTATTCATGAACGGCGGCAACTGGGACCGGACGGGTGGCGCGGCGGGCGGGG
>CAZWXA010000519.1:0-2710 GCA_964637755.1 uncultured bacterium
TCACCGGTGACCTCGACCTCGGGGCACGCGCTGCAGGCCGGACATAAGGACATCTTCAGGTTCTCCGTCTCAGCTCCTCCTCTTGAGATTCCTTCGTCACCGTCACCTCACGTCCACAGTTCGCGTCCGCGGACTTGTTGACCTCACCCCTCTTCACGTCATCGCTCTGACCTCCTCTCACGGGCGGACTGGTGGGTGCTCGATATGGGGGCAGACCGCCGCCTTAACCCGGTCGCAGAGATCGCCAGCGGTTCAGCAAGTCCCATAGGCCGTCACGGACCTCCATCAGGTCCGTCACTCCCCATGACCCAACGCTACACCTGGCCCCTCGGGACAATGTCAAGAGGCAAACAGAAGGGGGCGACGTGGCCAATGCTCGGCCGAACTTTCCCCCACTCCGCGTTCCCCCAGACCTTTCTCGCGCCCCGAGCGGAGTTCTCCGCGGGAACGGTCATGGCTGTCTGTCCACCGTTCATCGTCGGTCCCGCATCTCATTGTGCGAGTGATGATGCGCGGGATGTTATCGAGCCGGCTCCTTCGCTGCGGGAAGGCTCTCGACGGACGCCTCCCGCTTGACCGAAGCGTCGAACCCGACCCGCTTGACCGCGTCGACCATTTCCCCGACGCTCACCTGTGTCGGGTCGAACACCACGCGGGCCTCCTTGGCGCGGAAGCTCACATCGGCTCGGGTGACGCCTTTGAGCCCTTCCAGGGCTCGCTTGACCACCAGGGGTCACGTGCCTCACGTCATGCCGTCGATCGCCAACACCACGGTAGACGTCGCCGCCTCGATAGCGCCGACGAGCGCCAGCACCAGAACAATCGTCAGCCAGGTCGTGACGCCTCTCCTCATCGCATCCCCTTCATGTTCATACCGCTCATGGCGTCGCCCGAGTCGCCGTCGTGCCCGCCGCCGTCGCTGAGGCGCGCGAGCAGCTCCGATGTCAGGTCAGGGAACCGGTCCAGGACGATCGACGTGGCCACCACCGCCCCGGCCAGGATCAGCAGTCCCAGGGTGATGCGACTGCCGGCCATGCGGCACGCGAGCTGCGCGCATCGCCGCCGTTCCCGGACGTAGAGGACGAATCCGCTCGTCACCCCCAACACCCCGGCGGGAATCAGCACTCACCGGTACCGCATCGTGACGGCCATGAAGGCGCCACTGCCGAGACCGAGCACGATGACGGTGAGCGGCAACAGACAACACAGCGACGAGAGGTCCGCGCCGATCCAGGCGGCCACCGACGCGCCGACCGGGGCTCGATTCGTCATGCTCCTCATGTCCCTTCTCGCGTCGGTTCCGCGGCAAACGCCCCGAACTCGAACGTCAGGCGGTACCGTCGCCCGCAGCATTCCACGAGGTCGCCGGCCTTCGCGGTCTCAGGCAGGACGATGTCCCGGTCGCAGTCCGGACACGAGACCGTGTGCGCGATGGACGCCACCCATCGCCCCCGGTCCTCCCTCACCCTGAGGGAGAGCCCGGCTCAGGTCGGGCACGGGAGCAGATCGCCTGATCCGGTGCCCGGCGGGACTGGCAGGTCCTGGCCACAGTCGGGACAGCGAACTGTCGCCATCGCGTCAGAGCCCGAGCAGGCGCTGCAGCCGCCCGCGGTCGAACCCCGTCACCACCTCGTCCCCCACGACGATGACCGGCACCGCCATCCGGCCGGTCCGCGCGACCAGCTCCGCGCGGGCGCTCTCGTCCTCGACCACGTTCCTGGATTCGAACGGTACCCCCTTGCGCGAAAGAAACTCCTTCGCCGCATGGCAGGAGGTTCAGGTGGGGGACCAGTAGACGGTGACCGCGGGGCTCGTCATCGTTCCTCCTCGCCGGTTCGCGCTCACCGGATCTCGATGGTCTTCGCGATTCCGGCCTGGCGCTCGTACCCCGGCGTCTCCTGAGGGGGCAGCGGGCGCATCAACTCGGCGTTGACCTTGTCGCCGTACTTCAGCTCATCAAGTTCGACCTCGAGGCCGGCCCTCGTGATCGTGGTGGAACCCGGCTCGACGGCAACCCTGATCACGCCGGCTTCGCAATACCCGATGACCACGCTCCCCTTGCAGGCCCCCGGCTTCATCCCGCATTTGTCGACCTTCACCTCGAGCACCATGCCGTGGAACTCGTCGGCGAACCCGGCCATGGGCGAGAGGGCGAGTAGACTGACCACCGCCAGGAGAGCAACTGCAACCTTCGTCGCGCAGGCGTTCATCGTGCATCCTCCGTCCCTCTCCTCACCACAGGCGTGGCCACCCCTCGATGCTGACGCCGTACGCCACGACCGTGACGACCACCGCGACGGAGCCGCCCAGGACGGCCCACTCCACCCGGGACGCGCGCCCGCGGCGCACGACCAGGCTCCAGATCGCGAGGGCCAGGGCGACCAGCGTCACCCCGAAGAACACGTTCTGATGCGGCGCCACCAATCGGAGCGTCGTCAGGCTCACGACCGTGCTGACGCCGAGCACGGAGAAGATCGCCGGAGCCAGGCAGCAGAAACTTGCACCGACGGCCCCCAGGACCGCGGCCAGGCCGAAGAGACGCGGCTTCATCGGGTCATGCCCCCATTCTTGGCCGGCAGGAGCGCGGCGATCAGCTCCCGCGCCTCCGCACCGTCCCATGCCTTGGGCCCGTGCGCCACGCCCCTGATGTCGCCCTCCGGGTCGATCAGGATCGTCGTCGGAATGCCACTGACCTTGAACCTCCGGGCGA
>CAZWXA010000520.1:0-2707 GCA_964637755.1 uncultured bacterium
CCAGGATGGCGGATCCTCGTCCGAGTCAGAGATCGAGGAGACACATGATGGTCAACGGAATCCTCCGGGTCCCGAGCCCCCGCAACGAGTCCGTGCTGCCCTACGCGCCGGGAAGCGCGGAGCGGCGGGCCCTCCGCTCCCAGCTCGAGACGCTGTCGAGCACGGTCATGCAGATCATGCCGCGCATCGGCGGCGAGATGGTCGCCACGGGAAAGACCGGGGAGGCCGTCATGCCCCACGACCACCGTCACGTTCTTGCCGTGTGGCACAAGAGCAGCGGCGTCGAGGTCGCGGGCGCCATCGACGCGGCCCTGGTCGCTCACCGGGAGTGGTCGCGCATGCCCTGGCACCACCGCGCGGCGATCTTCCTGAAGGCCGCGGATCTCCTGGCCGGACCGTACCGGCCCCTCCTCAACGCCGCCACGATGCTGGGACAGTCCAAGACCGCGCATCAAGCCGAGATCGACGCGGCCTGCGAGCTCGTCGACTTCTGGCGCTTCAATGTCGCGTACGCCGCGGAGATCTACGGCCAGCAGCCCGCCTCGTCACCCGGCTGCTGGAACTACGTCGAGCATCGCCCGCTCGAAGGCTTCGTGCTCGCCGTCACGCCGTTCAACTTCACGTCGATCGCCGGCAACTTGCCCACGGCCCCTGTGATCATGGGCAACACCGTGGTGTGGAAGCCCGCCTCCTCCGCGGTCTACGCCGCGCACTTCATCATGGACATCCTGGAAGCGGCGGGGCTGCCGCCCGGCGTCATCAACATGGTCCCAGGATCGGGAGCGGAGGTGGGCGAGCCCCTGCTCGCCTCGCCGGACCTGGCAGGAATTCACTTCACCGGCTCCACGGCGACCTTCCAGGGAATGTGGGAAGTCGTCGGCAAGAACATCCGGCGCTATCGTTCTTACCCACGCATCGTGGGTGAGACCGGCGGCAAGAACTTCGTCATCGCCCATCCTTCAGCCGATCTTCCGGCGCTCGCCACGGCCCTCACCCGTGGCGCCTTCGAGTTCCAGGGCCAGAAGTGCTCGGCCGCCTCGCGGGCCTTCGTCCCCGCCTCGCTCTGGACCCGCCTCGAGCCCATTCTCCGGGAGCAGATCGAGGGGATCCGAATGGGTGACGTGGCAGACTTCGCCAATTTCATGGGCGCGGTGATCGATGGCAACGCGTACCGGACGATCAGGGACTACGTCGACCTCGCCCGGCACTCGCCGGATGCGGAGATCCTGGTGGGCGGCGGCTGCGACGATGGCCAGGGCTATTTCATCGAGCCGACCGTGGTCCTGGCAAAGCGCCCCGACCTCCGCCTCATGCGCGAGGAAATATTCGGCCCCCTGCTGACCGTCTATGTGTATGCCGACGGTGACCTTGACGAGGCGCTGGCCCTGTGCAATCGCGGCTCGCCGTATGCCCTCACCGGCGCCGTCTTCGCCCGGGACCGCGCGGCCGTGGTCAAGATCACCGATGCGCTGACCCACGCGGCGGGAAACTTCTACATCAATGACAAGCCGACCGGAGCCGTCGTGGGTCAGCAGCCGTTCGGCGGGGGCCGCGCGTCGGGGACGAACGACAAGGCCGGCAGTGTGCTCAACCTGTTGAGATGGGTGAGCCCGCGGACCATCAAGGAGACGTTCGTGCCCCCGACGGACTTTCGCTATCCCTTCATGCAGCCGGGCGACTGAGACCGCCTCGTGGCTCGGTCGAGGGGAGGTGTGGCACCGCCGCCCCATCGGGACGTAACCGGGTCACCTGCGCAACGTCGCCTGTCCTCGGCGGCCCGACTCCTCCGTTGCCACACCTACCCGGGCGGCGGCTCAGCCTCCGAAAGGAGTCCGTCGCTCAGCGGACCGGCGACTCGACGCGGAGACGGTCGTTCAGCGTCACCACGCCGCGAGCGTAGCGGGCCGCCGCCGCTACCGCGACCTTCTCCTCCCACGAATGCACCACCCCGGACACCGTCACCGTCCCGTTGTCCACTTCAACCTGGATACGATTGGCCTCCCGCTCCGCCCGCCGCTCCAGCGCCTCCTCGATCACCTTGCGCACGTCCTGCGACACCACCTTCGGCTGCTTCACCGCGATCTTGTTGGTGACGCCGTGAACGCCGCTCAGGTTGCGGACCGCCCGCTCCGCGTCCTCCCGATGGCTCCACACATCTACCGTCCCCTCCAGCGTCACCCAGCCGTTCGAGACCGTCGAGGTGATCTGCTTGTCGGGCACGAACACATCCCACTCGAGGGCGTGACGTACCGCCTGGGCGATCTCGGTGTCCGTCCGCATCAGGCTCCCCGCCATCTTGACCTGGATGTCGTTGGCGACATCGAGCACGCCGTAGACCCGATGGGCTGCCTCCTGGGCAGCAACGCGCTTGGCCCAGCCACTCACCCCCCCCGTCAAGGTGACGATGCCCTTCTCGACCTGCACGCCCACCTCGGTCTCCTCCACCCGAGAGTCCCACTTGAGCTCGTTGAGCACGTCCTGCTGAATCTGCGCGTCGGTCTTCTTGACCACCTGCGTCATAGCACCCCTCCTTCGATCCATAGGAGCATGGCATCTCTTTCCATGGATGAGACCTCTCCTGGGCACACTCGCGTCGCTGAATTCTGTAGCAAGGACAATGCCGGCCGGTGTGCGTGCACTATCGCGGGCTTGCGCAGCACGATGACAAGCGCGACGGGGCTCTGATGTCTCATCTGAGGCGGCGCCG
>CAZWXA010000521.1:0-2701 GCA_964637755.1 uncultured bacterium
CTCGACTCATGTGGAGCACCTGGTTATGTGGAGTGAGCCTCTCCAGTCCGCGTAGTCGCTCGCTTCTGCGGCCGTTCGACTCCACATAACTCGGCTGCCTAGCATCGGGACCGCGCCACGTTCGGCGCACCCCCAAAGGAGGTCTCGATGCTTGCATCGCTGTTCCCGCAGGCCCACGCTCGCTACACGTCCCTGCCCGTCCTGGGCGGGTCGCTTGAAGGACTCTGCGTCTGGCTTCACGCGCGGGGCTACCCGCGGGACGCGATCCGGCGGCGCATGGGAGCCGCTGCGTCGCTGGCACGCGCGCTCCGTAGGCGCCGGGTGCGTTCTCTGGGCGAGTTGACGGCATCGGCGCTCCTCTCGTACGCACCGCCGCCCCGGATGTTCAGCGCGCCGCCGCAAGGCGCACTCGTCCGCTCGCTGACGCAGTACCTGGAGGAGCGATGCGCGTTGGCGCCGACGCTGCCGACGGCCACCGAGCGTCGAGTCGCCGATTACCGGCGGTACCTCGATCGTGTCCGCGGCCTCTGCGCCGGGACGATCAAGATGCACGCCGCGACGATCACCGGGTTCCTGCGCTTCCTCGACCACGACGTCCGCCCGCAGCAGCTCCGCGAGCTTCGCGCTGCCGATGTCGAGGCGTTCGTGGCACATGCCGGCGGGCGCGTGGGTCGACGCAGGATGGGGCAGGTCACGGGGACCCTGCGGACGTTTCTGCGGTTCCTCGCCGCCACTGGCGAGGGACCTGCCGGGCTCGACGCCCAGGTCGAGTCGCCCCGCATCTACCGCGGCGAGCGTCTTCCTCGTGCACTGGCGTGGGAGACGGTCCGCACGTTCCTGCGCTCGATCGACCGCACGACGTCGAAGGGGCGACGCGACTACGCGATGTTCGTGCTCGTCGCCACCTACGGCCTGCGCGCGAGCGAGGTCCGTGCGCTCGATCTCGACGACGTCGCCTGGCGGTCTCGCCAGATCCGCGTGCCACGGCCCAAGGTCGGCACGCCCCTGCTTCTGCCGCTGACCGACACGGTCGGGGAGGCGCTTCTCGACTACCTGCGATGCGGCCGGCCCGCCTCGACGCACCGCCGCCTGTTTCTCCGCGTCGAGTTCCCTCTCGGTCCTCTCGGGTTGGGCGCCGTCGGGGACGCGTTCCATACGTGGGCGCGGCGCGCCGGGATACGTCTTCCCGCCCGCAGCGGTCCTCACTGCATTCGGCACGCGCTGGCCCTGCACCTGCTCCGCGAGGGAGCGTCGCTCAAGACGATCGGCGACCTCCTCGGCCATCGAAGCGCCGAGAGCACAGGCGTCTACCTCCGCCTCGATGTCGACGACCTGCGGGACGTGGCGCTGCCGCTGCCCGCGGCCGCCGTGCCAGAAGAGGTGCGGCCATGAGCCCGCCCGCCCCGTTCACCTCGGCGATCGGCCCCGTGATCGCCCGCTACGTTGCGCTCAAGCAGGCCCTGGGCCGGCGCTTCGACACCCAGCGCTACCTCCTCGCTCGGTTCGACGGCTTCCTCGCCGCACGCCACGCCACGGACCTGACCGCGGAGACCTTCTCCGCGTGGTGCTCGTCGATCAAGCACTTGATGCCCAGCGGACGCCGCATGCGCATGCAGATCGTCCGCCAGTTCTGTCTCTACCGGCGCCGGAGCGAGCCCGTCTGTTTCGTTCCCGACCCGAGCCAGTTCCCGCCGCCGCAGCCAAGACGCCGGCCCCACGTCTTCTCCGAGGACGAGATCGCCCGGCTCCTGCGCGCGGCCGGCGCGTTGCGCCGCTGGGGGGCCTCGCCGCTCTACCGACAGGTCGCGCGACTCGCACTCGTCCTGCTCTACACGTCGGGTCTTCGCCGCGGCGAGATCGTGCGCCTGACGCTCGGCGACTACGATCCCGTCGAGCACGTCCTGCTCGTCCGCGACAGCAAGTTCCACAAGTCCCGCATGGTCCCACTCTCGAACGACGCCGTGCGCGAGATCGGACGCTACCTCGAGGACCGCAGTCGCCGTCGCTTCCCCAGCGGGGCGGACGCACCGCTCTTGCTCCACCGCCGCGGCAGCGGTCTCGCCGCCTACTCGGGCAACGGGTTGCGCGTGTTGATGCGGCACCTCTTCCAGACCGCCGGCGTCCGCACGGCCTCCGGACATCTGCCGCGGGTCCACGACCTGCGCTTCACGTTCGCGTTGCACGCCCTGCTGCGCTGGTACCGCACCGGCGCCGACGTCCACGCGCGGCTCCCTGCGCTCGCGACCTACATGGGCCACGTCTCGATCCTCTCCACCCAGTACTACCTCCCCATCCTCGACGCCGTTGCGCTGGAGGCGAGCGAGAAGTTCGAGCGGCACTGCGCACGCTTCCTCGCGGCCGCGTTGGACGAGCGAGGTGGCCGATGACACGCCACGACCAGCCCAACGCGCTCGCCCGGGCCCTGCGCCGTTTCTTCGCGGAGCATATGCCGCTTGCGCGCGGTCTCAGCCCGCACACCGTCCTCAGCTACCGCGACGCCTTCGCGCTGCTGCTCCGGTTCCTCGCGGCACGCAGCGCTCGGCACGTCGTCGATCTCGATGTCTGCGACATCAATCCAGGCGGCGTGATCGCGTTCCTCGATGACCTGGAGACCGCCCGCGGCAACAGCGCCGTGACGCGCAACGCCCGCCTCGCGGCCATCCACGCCTTCGCCCGCTTCGTCGCCGCGCAACACCCCGAG
>CAZWXA010000522.1:0-2700 GCA_964637755.1 uncultured bacterium
GGGCTTCGCGGCTCACCGCGCCTTTCTGGAGGATGCGCTCGACCGAGCCGCTGAGCCGGCGGTGGTCCTCGGGGGTGAGATCCTTGGCGGTGATCACGACGACGGGCACCTCGCGGCCGGCCGGCAACCGCCGCAGCTCCTCCAGGAACTCGAAGCCGTCCATCTCCGGCATCATGAGGTCGACGAGGACAAGGTCCGGCGTGGCCTCGGCGAGGCGCGCGAGGGCCGCCCGCCCGTGCTCGGCCTCCACGACCCCGTAGCCCTCGCGCTCCAGGCTCTGGCGGAGCAGAGCGCGGACGTCCGCGTCGTCGTCCACCACCAGGACCGGCCGGCCGCGCCGATACCGGCCGAGCACGGCGAGGAGCCGGTCGCGGTCGATCGGTTTGGTCAGGTAATCGGCGGCACCCAGCGCGTAGCCGAGGTTCCGGTCGTCCACGATCGTGAGCATCACCACCGGGAGATCCGCCGTCGCCGGGTCGCCCTTGAGCGCGGCGAGCACCGCCCAGCCGTCCATCCCGGGCATGAGCACGTCCAGCGTGATGGCGTCCGGGCGGACCTCGCGGGCCCGGCGCAGCCCCTCCTCGCCGCCGGCGGCGGTGACCACGTGGAAGCCCTCGCGCGAGAGGGCCCGTGCCATCAGCTCGCGCGCGGCCGCCTCGTCGTCGATCACGAGCACGGTGCCGGCGTCGGCCGGGCGGGGCGGCCCGGCGGGGGCGGACGCGGCCGCCTCCTGGGTCGGGGGCTCGGTCACCACGGCGGGAAGCCGGATGGTGAAGGTGCTGCCCCGCCCCGGCGCGCTCTCGACGGCGATGTCGCCGCCCATCATCCGGCAGAGCCGCCGGCTCAGCGCGAGGCCGAGGCCGGTGCCGCCGTACTTGCGGCCCGTCTCGGCATCGGCCTGGGTGAACTCCTGGAACAGACGGTCGATCTGCTCGGGCGACATGCCGATGCCGGTGTCGCGGACGGCGAGGCGGAGCCACTCGGTGCCGTCGGCGGCCGCGCGGTCCACGGCCAGGGCGACGGCGCCGTGGTCGGTGAACTTGCACGCATTGGAGAGGAGGTTGAAGAGCGCCTGGCGCACCTTCGTGAGGTCGGCGCGCATGGTGCCGAGGGCCTCATCGCACCGCACCTCGAGGCGGTTCGCGTTCTTCTCGGCCAGCGGCCGGATCAGGGCGGCGATGTCACGCACCATCTCCGGCACGCTGAACGTCTCGAGGAAGACCTCCATCTTGCCGGCCTCGATCTTCGAGAGGTCGAGCACGGCGTTGATCAGCTCGAGCAGGTGCCGGCCGGCGCCGCGGATCTTCTTGAGGTCCGGCACGAACGCCGCCGCGCCGGTGTCCTCGGCCTCCTCCTGGAGCATCTCGCTGTACCCGATGATGGCGTTGAGCGGCGTGCGCAGCTCGTGGGACATGTTGGCCAGGAACTCGGACTTGTGCCGGCTCGCGACCTCGAGCTGCTGACTCTTGTCCTGGATCTCCCGGAACAACCGGGCATTCTCGATGGCGATGGTGGACTGGCTGGCGAACGTGGTCAGGATGGCGATGTCGGTGTCGGCGAACCGACCCGGTGTTCTCCTCAACACCGACAGCCCTCCGAGGATCCGTCCTTCCCGGATCATGGGAACCGACAGGATGGCGCGGAATCCCTGCTGCGAGGCGACGTCCTGGAGGGCGTAATCCGGGTCGTTCAGCACGTCCGGGATCTGCACCGGCTGCTGGAGCATCGCGGCGCGGCCGATTGCTCCCTTCCCCAGCGTGATCCGTTCCCGGTGGAAGGCTTCCACCAGCACGTCGCTCATCTGATAGGTGGCGCTGATTCGAAACTCCTGCCGCATCTCATTGAACTCGGTGATCGCGGCCATATCGGACTTCGACAGGTCGGCAGCGTGGGTGGCCACGGTGGTCAGCACCTGGCGGAGATCGAGGGACGAGCTCACGGCCTGGATGATTTCCGTCATCGCTTGTTGCTCTTCGAGCGCTTGTTTCAGCTCCCGCGTCCTCTCGGTCACCTTCTGCTCGAGCCCGGCATAGGCCTCCTGGAGCTGGTCGGCCATGTGATTGAATTCATCGGCGAGGACCTCCAGGTCATCGCCGGTGTGGATGTCGATGCGGTGGGCGAGCTCTCCCTTGCCGATCCGCGCCGCTCCTTGTCGGAGCGCGCCCAGCGGCTGGACCACCTTTCGGCTGAGGAGGAGGCTCGCCAGGAAGGCCATGCCGAGCCCGACCAGCAGGAGGAGGAAGGTTCGGACGATCGAGGCGTAGAGCGGCGCGTAGGCTTCGCTGGCTGGCCGTTCCACCAGCACCGCCCAGCGCAGATCGGGAATCGTGGCGTATGCCGGAAACACCTGCTGGCCCAGGAGGTTCGGTTGGGGATCGAACGGGCCCGGCGCGCCCGCGAGCGCCGCCTGTACTTGCCCGAGGTTCTTGAGGTTTCGCTTCTGCAGCACCAGGCTGATATCGGGGTGGGCGATCAGATCTCCCTCGTGGGAGACGACATAGGCGTAGCCGGAGTGGCCCACCTTGATCTGCGACACGACCTCCCGGATGTACTTGAGGCTGACGTCGGCGACCAGGACACCCTCCACGTCCCCCGCGAACCACTCGATGGGGACGGCGATTCGCATGTAGGGCTCGGAATCTCTGACGAAATACACCGGACCGAAGTACGACCTGCCCTCGCGGGCATGGAGAAATGCCT
>CAZWXA010000523.1:0-2689 GCA_964637755.1 uncultured bacterium
CCCACGCGCATCGTCATCCACGAGCTCCAGCGGGCAGATCGGCGATCCCATGCGGCGGGGGCTCCGCCGGAAGCCGGGAGCAGAGCCGGCGGGCTCAGGCAGATCCGCCCACCAGACCTCGCCCTGCGACATGTCTACCAGTCGGTTCGCTCCAGGATTCGGCGCGCGGCGGCCGCGACGAATGGGTCTGTGGGCTCGTTGAGCTGGTCGATGACCTGGTTCATGGTCTCGGTGGCCGCGGCCGGCGTATGCCGCGAGAGGTACTCGGAGAGCGCCTCGGCGTAGAGCTGGCTTCGCGAGTTCCGCGCCCGGCGCGCGTGGCGTTCTGCCGCGCGGAACACGTCGTCTGGAAGAGAGACGGCTGCCTTCATACCTGGAGTAAACCTCGAGCGTCTGCCCGGCTAACCCTGCACGGGGGCACTACGCCCCGAGCATCGGGCGCGGCCACGGGGGCGGCCCAAACCATCATCCGGTAGCCGCACTCGCAGCTGGTTCGCGTCGAGGACCGCCTGGATCATCCTGTCCGGCGTCGGGCTTTTGCTCGCAGCGCGCGGACGGCGTCAGCCACTTCGCGCTCGATAACCTCGGGCTTGATCTTCCCTCCCTTTGCGGTCGAGGGAGGGTGCCGAGCGCGGCGCGGCTATTTCACCCCAGTGGGGCAGCCATGCCACGCAGCACGGGCGCTCGATCGGGCGCTCGATCGGGCCCTCTCCCGGTGAAGGCGCCCTAGAAACGCAATCACTTCGAACCAGTGGAGCGGGAAATGCACCGCCGCGCATTGATGAACTCACGGCGCGCGCTCGCACTCATCCTGATCGGCTCCGGGACATGCGCGGTCGCCCTCAGCACGCCGGTCGCCGCCCAGCCGGGGAGCCCGGAAGCGGGACGTGCGGTCTTCGCAGGGAAGCAGTGCATCCTCTGCCATCTGCCGCGGAACGAGCGGGGTTCCGGACCGGCGCTCGACGACATTCGCCGCCCGCAGGGCCAGATGGAGCTGGCGGGACGGCTCTGGAACCACCTGCCCGCGATGTTCGCATCGGTCAGGGGGAAGGGTGCCGAGTGGCCGGAGATCAGCGTCTCCGAGATGGCCAACCTCATGGAGTACCTCCAGGCCAATGCCCGGCGCGACCCCGAGCCCGATCTCGCCAAGGGGCGAATGCTGCTCCTGAAAAAAGGGTGCCTGAAGTGCCACAGCCTCCGGCGCGAGGGCGGGCCGGTCAAGCCGGATCTCGCCGAGCGACGGTCCGACTACGAGTCGGCAGCGGCGTGGGCCACGACGATGTGGGCGCACACGCCGCGCATGGCGGCGATGGCGAGCCGACAGGGTGTGCCCTACCCGCGGTTCACGGGTGCCGAGATGGCGAACCTGGTCGGCCTGCTCCGGAGCGCCGCGAGCCGATGACGCGGGTCCCACGGACGGAGGAGACAGCGGGTGAGAGTTCCTGAACAGATCAACCGGCTCGTGATCGTCCTCGCCATCGTCGTGGGCGCGACGCTCCTCGTCCGGTTCGTCATCATCCCCCGGTCGCTCGTCTCCACCGAGCTGCACTGGGCGGAGACCTCCCGGCGCGAGCTGGCCAAGCCGGTCAAGTTCGCGGGCGCGGCGGCCTGTCAGGACTGCCACGACGAGATCGCGACCAAGAAAGCCCGGAGCTTCCACAAGAACGTCGCGTGCGAGTCCTGTCACGGTCCAGCGGCCAGGCACATGGAGGATCCCGGCGCGGTCAAGCCGCCCGCGCCCCGCGACCGGAAGTTCTGCCCCGTGTGCCACGCCTACGACCCGTCGAGGCCGACGGGCTTCCCGCAGATCAATCCGACGGCGCATAACCCGCTGAAGCCATGCATCACCTGCCACAACCCGCACGATCCGGTCCCGCCGACAGTGCCGCGCGAGTGCTCGGCGTGCCACGCCCAGATCGAGCGGACCAAGGCGATCTCGAGCCATGCGCTGATCAGTTGCACGACGTGCCACAAGACACCTGAACGTCACAAGAGCTCCCCACGGGTCGCCCGGCCGTCGAAGCCCGAGACGCGGGAGTTCTGTGCGACGTGTCACGGCGCCGGGACCGCCGCCAAGGAGGCACCGAAGGAGGCGCCGAAGATCGACGTCTCGACGCACGGCGGGCGCAATCTCTGCTGGGAATGCCACTACCCGCATCTGCCGGAGGGGCGGCTATGACCGAGCGGCGTGAGTTCCTGAAGGGCGCGATCTTCTTCTTTCCCGCCGGCGGGATCCTGAGCGCGCTGGCCCGTGAGGCGGCCGGCCAGGAAGCGCCGGCGAAGGACGCGGGGGCCAGGGACGCCAGCAAGGCCTACCGCCCGAGCGATCACCTCTACGGCATGGGGATCGAGATCGACAAGTGTATCGGGTGCAACCGGTGCGCCGTCGCCTGCAAGGTGGAGAACGACGTGCCGGACGAGCCCTTCTACTTCCGGACCTGGGTCGAGCGCTACACCATCACGCGGGACGGCGACGTCACCGTCGAGAACATCAGTCTCGGCCGGCGGAAGGAGACGATCCAGGACGCGCGCGAGGTCGTGCGGACCTTCTTCGTCCCCAAGCTCTGCAACCATTGCGTGAACCCTCCCTGCGTCCAGGTCTGCCCCGTCAAGGCGACCTTCAGCACGCAGGATGGGGCGGTGATCGTGGACAGCACGCGCTGCATCGGCTGCCGGTACTGCATCCAGG
>CAZWXA010000524.1:0-2684 GCA_964637755.1 uncultured bacterium
CGCGTAGATCGCCGTCGTGCCCGGCTGGGTGTGGTTGAGCACCTTGCCGATCAAGTTCAAGCCGTACCCGCTGGCCGCGAGGTAGCTGCCCAGCGTGCGGCGCAGGTCGTCGGCGGCCTCATCCTCGCTGGTGTGGACCTCCAGTGCCGAGAGGGTCCGCCGGCCATCGGTTCTGATTATGGCGCGAGAGCGGGCGAAGCGAGAACGTGCCCGAAAACGTGCCCGCGACGGCCCGCAACTGGCCCCAAACCAGCCAACGCCACCCAACGACGCGAGGACAAACCCCTCGATAAGTCTATGACTTACCGAGGGGTTCTAGACGGCCCGCCGTACTACGAATCCGAAGGTCGGGGGTTCGACTCCCTCAGGGCGCACCATTAAATTCAGGCAGGTAGCCGCCCACGGCCTTCCGTGCTCCGGTAGAACGGTGCGAGGATTGTAGGAGTCCCTACACGCCGGAAGACTCCTCTTGCCCTCGTCTCCTGGTCGCACTATGCTGGCGCACCAATGGCGGGAGTGCCCGTCCCCCTGACGCACCCGGCGGTGCCCGGCGCCGCGCCCCTCGCGCGGGAGCCCGGCCCACCCGCCTCCCGGCACCCACGCCTGCCCGACCGCGTTCGCGAGACTCTACGTGCCCGTCACCACGGTCGCGCCACTCCTTCGCCACCCACCGCCTGGAGGAGGACCGCGACATCCGAACCGTCCAGGAACTGCTCGGTCACGCCGACGTCAGCACGACCATGATCTACACCCACGTCCTGAACCGCGGGCCCGCGGGTGTCCGCAGCCCAGCGGACCGGATGGACCTGTGACCACGGGAACCGTCCCGCATCGCCCCTCGCGATGTCCGGTGTGTATCCCCGGTCTGCGTAGCCACGCTCGAGCTCACCGCCCACGACAGCCAAACGCGCGTGGCGCAAGGCCTCTCGTCGCCGTCGCGATCCCCCCGGTCGTGTTAGCTTGCGGCGACCCGCTCGGTCCGTCGCGCTACGCGGTTCAAGAGACTACGCGTCGGGCGGTCGAGTGATCGACGGAAGGTGGAAAGCCCCGCGGGTTGCGTGGAAAGGTCCGAGAGGTAGGATACTGGCATGGTAGGTCCGGCGAGACCGATTCGCGTCTACGTCGACACCTCCGTGATCGGCGGCTGTCTGGATGAAGAGTTCCGGACTCCCTCAATCCGGTTGTTCGACCGTAGCCGCGCCGGAGGCACCCTGCTCGTGGTCTCGGACATCACCTTGGCCGAGCTTGCCTCAGCCCCGGCGCGGGTTCGAAACGTGATCGAAGACCTGCCGAGGGGGTGTCTCGAGCTCATCCACCAGAATGCTGAGTCTGAAGCACTTGCGGAGGAGTACATCAGGCAGGCGGTGGTCTCGCGGCGAATGCTGGCGGACGCCCAGCACATCGCGGTGGCCACAGTGGGAAGGGTCGACGTGCTGGTGAGCTGGAACTTCCGGCATATCGTGAACTTGGATCGGATCCATGGATTCAACGCGGTCAATTTCCGTGCGGGCTATCCGCTCTTGGAGATCCGATCGCCCCTGGAGGTTTGGAAAGATGACGACGAAGACCTTTGACTCAGTGAAGCTGATGCGAGAACTTCGCGACAAGCTCAGTCAAGAGATGGAGCACATGACAGCCGAGGAGCGCGTGCGGTACATTCGGGGCAGGGCTGCGTCGACTGGCCTGGGAAGAAAGGTCGCCGAGTACGAGCGGGACGCCGCCCAACAAACCGATGCAGTGGACCGGCCTCCGGCCGGCCGCTGATCGGCATAGCGTTGGACGGACAGCCAGATCACGCCTGATGGCCTGGACGGTCGAGTGCAGCCTCTGAAGAGGGTAGTGTTCGAGCAGCCAACCACCAACGGGCCCGCGTGCCCCACTGCGGCCCGCCCTCGGGCTGACTACGGTCCTTGGAAGGGTACAGGTTGTGCCATGCGATCACGAACCCTTCTCCTGGCGTTGCTTCTGGCCGTGGGCCTGACATCCGGTGTGGTTGGCCCCACGAATGCCGACGAGCCGCCCAGTTGTGAGGGCTTCTCCAAGCGCTCCGCCAACAGTCGATTCCTCGCGGTCGTCGAGGGCGGGGATGCAGCAGCGCTGCCTCCATGCCACTGCGTCGTCACGGTCTACGAGTCCCAGCAGGGCGGTCCGCGGGTCTGGAGCGCACCGTGCCTGCACCGCCAGTACGACTACGCGGCGCTGGTCTCCGACGACGGTAAGAGCTTCATTTGGCTTGACCACTGGTTCGCCGAAAACGCCTCGATGATCGACTTCTACTATGAGGGGCGATTGGTCAACCGGGTCACCGGCCGCGAGATCCCGTTCGATCGAAAGGCTCTCTTCCGGACGACCACTCACGTGCACTGGCTGGCCGACTACAGGATCGAAGGTGGCTGCCTCATTGTGAGGACGCGTGACGGTCACCTGCACCGATTCGACGTGACGCTCGGCAGCGCGTCGACCGGGACGTGCACGTCCTAGCGTGCGCGAGTCGCCGAATCGCTGTGAGCCTTTCGCGATGGTTGATCCCAACGAACTCAACGGCCTGGCGCGCTCGGTGGACGGCAAACCGAACGTCTGTCGGCCCACAGCGGCTCTGTCGTCGTCGTGGCCGCCCGCAGCATCCTTGGGGTCTCCCCGCCGTCCACCAACTGCTCCAGCGGCCCGGCTGCGCCGGCCGCTGG
>CAZWXA010000525.1:0-2660 GCA_964637755.1 uncultured bacterium
GGGGGTGGCGAGCCGAATGGGGCTGCCCGCCGCGACAGGACCCGTCCGCCTCTCGCGTGATCCGTTCATGAATGGTCCGGGCGAGGTGATGCACGAGGGTCCGCGTGCGGGCGAGGGCTTCGGGGATGGAGCCGGGAGCGCCGGGGATCAACCCGGGCAGAGGCGGGGCCGCGGCGCTGCCGGCCTACTGGTTCAACCTGCGGCGCAGGAAGCCGAGGAGGCCCTGCGGCAGGAAGATGACGGTGAGCATGAAGATCAGGCCCACCGGGATCAGATAGAACTCGGTGAAGTAGCGCGAGAACCCCTCGCGCAGCAGGAAGAAGACGGCGGCGCCCAGGATCGGGCCGACCAGCGTGCCCATGCCCCCGAGCACGTTGAAGATGACGACCTCGCCCGAGACGTCGAAGAAGACGAAGTTCGGCGCCACGAAGCGGTTCTGGACGGCGTACAGCACCCCCGCCAGCCCGGCGAACAGTCCCGACAGCATGACCGCGACGATCTTGTAGCGCTTGACGTCGTAGCCGATCGCGCGCGTCCGCCCCTCGTTCTCCCGGATCGCCTGGAGGACCATGCCGAACGGCGACTGGGTGATCCGCCGCAGGAGGAGATACGACACCACGACGACGCCGAGGACGAACCAGTGGAGCGTCGTGGGCGTGAACGCCCGCATCCATCCCGCGAGCGAGAAGGGCGGCTGCCGGAAGCTGAGCCCGTTCTCGCCGCCCGTCACCTCGGTCCAGGTGAAGATCACGACGTAGAAGATCTGGGAGAACACGAGCGTCGAGATCGAGAAGTAGATGTCGCGAAGCCGGGTGGAGAAGTACGCGACGAACGCGGCCACGAGCGCCGCGGCGGCGAGCCCGCAGGCGATGGCGAGCCAGAGGTTCGGCGGCCGGACCTGGAGCAGCGCCGCCGCCGCGCCGTACATGCCGAGCCCGAAGAACGCCGAGTGGCCGAAGGAGACCATGCCGGTGTAGCCGATGAGGATGTCCGAGGACATCGCGAGCAGGCCCCAGATCAGGATCTCCGTGACGAAGCGCCGCCAGAACTCCGGGAGCACGAGGGGGGCGGCCACGAGCGCCGCCAGCGCCACCGCGAAGCCGAGCCAGTATCCCGACCGCGCGCGCATCGCTACTTCGGCGTCGGGACGAAGAGGCCGGTGGGCCGGAAGAGGAGGGTGGCGATGAGGAGGACGAACGAGGCGATCACCGCCTGCGCCGGGCTCACCCAGATCGAGGCGAAGGCCTCGAGCAGGCTGATGAAGATCGCCGCCAGCACGGAGCCGCCGAGGTTCCCCATCCCCCCGACCACGACGACGATGAACGCCTTCAGGATGATCCCGAGCCCGAGCGTGTGGTCGACGCCGACGAGCGGGCCGAAGAGGACCCCACTCGCCGCCGCCATCGCGGCCCCGAGCCCGAAGACGGCGGTGAGGACGCGCGGCACCGGGATCCCCATCGCGGCGGCCATCGTGCGGTCCTGGGTAGCCGCGCGGATCCAGATTCCCCAGGTGCCGTGCTTGAGGAAGAGCCAGAGCCCGAGGATGATCGCCCCCGACAGCCCCGCGATGATCACGCGGTACCAGGGGTACTGCAGGTGGAAGAGCGCGAAGTGGCCGGTGAACGGCTCCTGGATCTTGCGCGCCACCGGCCCATACTGCCAGAGCGCGTAGTTCTGCAGCACGAGCGAGAGGCCGAAGGTCGCGAGGATCGTCGTGAGCGGATCGCGTCCGAGGAGCGGCCGGAGCGCCACGACCTGGATGGCCGCGCCGAGGCAGAAGATCGTCACGGAGGCCACGAGGAGGGCGAGCCAGAAGTTGCCCGTCGCCGCGAGCACCGTCGTGCCGACGTAGGCGCCGAGCATGTACAGCTCGCCGTGGGCGAAGTTGACGACGTCCATGATGCCGAAGATCAGCGTCAGCCCGGACGCGACGAGCGCCAGGATCATGCCGTTGACGAGGCCGTTCAGGAGCTGGATGACGATCTGCTCGAGCACGGGTCGCCCTCAGACCCCCAGGTAGCGGCGGATGGGCGCGTCGTCGGCGCGGAGGTCCGCGGCGGGCGCGTGGTGGCGGACGGCGCCCTTCTCCATGAGGTAGATGCGGGCGCTGACCGCGAGCGTCAGGGGGACGTTCTGCTCGACGAGGAGGATCGCGACCCCGGCCCGGTGCAGCGCCTCGACGATCTCCCGGATCTGGCCCACCATCCGGGGCATCAGGCCCTCGGTCGGCTCGTCGAGCAGGACGATCTTCGGCTCGAGCATCATGGCGCGGGCGATGGCGAGCATCTGCTGCTCGCCGCCCGACAGGGTCCCGCCCGCCTGCCTCCGGCGCTCGCCGAGGACGGGAAAGAAGCGGAAGACCCCCTCGAGCAGCTCGCCCCGCCGCGTCTCGCCGACGCCGGGCCGATCGAGGCCGGTGCGGAGGTTCTCGAGGACCGTGAGCTGGCGGAAGATCCGCCGGTCCTCCGGCACCCAGGCGATGCCGAGGCGCGCCAGCCGGTGCGCGGGCAGGCGTGTGATGTCGCGGCCCTCGAACGTGATCGCGCCCCGCGCCGGCCTGACGAGGCCCGCGATGGTCTTGAGGGTGGTGCTCTTCCCGACCCCGTTCCGGCCGAGGAGCCCCACCACCTCGCCGGCCGCCACCTCGACCGAGACGCCGG
>CAZWXA010000526.1:0-2654 GCA_964637755.1 uncultured bacterium
ATGTGGTGGGCGAACGTCGAGACGAAGCCCTACGGCGGCTACCCGATGTTCTGGGACGCGAAGATCCTGGGCCTGCTCGACCGGGCGAACCCGGAAGGCCAGGGCTGGACGGGCGCCGTCTCCGCCGACCGGACGGGCCCGTACGGCCGCTTCGAGGGGCGGACGATCTTCGAGGCCGAGCGCATGATCACGCCCGACAGCGCGCGGGTGCTCGGCTACCTGCCGACGGACGAGGAGTGGAACTCGCCCAACATCTACGAGGACAACCCGGTGGGCTCGCGCGGCGTCCCCGGCGAGTTCCACAGGACCGGCGAGGCGCTCCCCGAGCACAAGACCTGGTTCTTCTACCTCGCGCGGATCTGCAACCACTGCTCCTACCCCGCGTGTCTCGCCGCGTGCCCGCGCAAGGCGATCTACAAGCGGCCCGAGGACGGGATCGTCCTGATCGACCAGAAGGAGTGCCGCGGCTACCGGAAGTGCGTCGAGGCCTGTCCCTACAAGAAGTCGATGTACCGCGGCAACACGCGCGTCTCGGAGAAGTGCGTGGCCTGCTACCCGCGGATCGAGGGCAAGGATCCCGACAGCGGCGGCCTGCCGACCGAGACGCGCTGCATGGCGGCCTGCATCGGCCAGATCCGGCTCCAGGGGCTGGTGAAGATGAACCGCGACGGCACCTGGGCCGAGGACCGGCAGAACCCGATCTACTACCTCGTGCACGTGGCAAAGGTGGCGCTGCCCCTCTACCCGCAGTTCGGCACCGAGCCGAATGGCTACTACATCCCGCCGCGCTGGGTGCCACGCCCCTACCTCCGCCAGATGTTCGGCCCGGGCGTCGACCAGGCGATCGAGCGCTACGAGAAGCCGGACCGCGAGCTGACGGCGGTGCTCCAGCTCTTCCGCCGCTCGAACCGGATCGTCTTCGGCTACAAGGTGCTGGAGGGACCCAAGGTCTACGAGGGCAAGCTCCGCGGCCGCACGGTCACCCTTTACAACGACACCGTGATCGCGTACGGCAAGGACGGGCGCGAGCTGTTCCGGACGACGGTGGAGGAGCCGATCCACGTCCGGCCCGCGAAGCACGCCAACTCGATCTGAGCCGGCTCCCGGAGGAGTCGATGAGCCTCACCGAACGAGAACAGGCGCTCTGCAGGAGCGCGCTCTGGGAGGCGCTGGCGCTCGGGTTCAGGCCGCCGGCCGGGGAGACGATCGCTCGGCTCGGAAGCCCGGCAGGGGCCGGTGCGCTCGCGGACGCCGCGCGCGTGCTGGACCACGAGACGCAGGGAGAGCTGGCGCAGCACGTGCTCGCGCTCGGAGGGCGGCCGGAGCTGGCGGCCGTGGAAGGCGCGTACTGGAGGCTCTTTGGCCATACGGCCCGCGGGCAGGTGCCGCCGTACGAGACGGAGTACGGCGAGGACTCGCTGTTCGAGCCGCCCCGGGAGATGAGCGATCTCGCCGCGTTCTTCCGGGCCTTCGGGCTTGCCCTGCGGCCCGATGCGGGCGAGCGACCCGACCACATCGCCTGCGAGTGCGAGTTCCTCCTCTTCCTCGCGCGCAAGGAAGCGCACGCGCTCGAGGTCGGGGACAGTGCGATGCTGGAAGGGGTCCGCCGCGGGGCGCGCGCGTTCCTTCGCGATCACCTGGGCCGGTGGGCGCCTGGGCTCGGCGCGAAGCTGGCCCGCGAGGACGCGGGGGGCTTTTACGGCGCCCTCGGCGCGCTGTGCACGGCGTTCGT
Source organism: uncultured bacterium (assembly GCA_964637755.1). Taxonomy (GTDB): domain Bacteria; phylum Methylomirabilota; class Methylomirabilia; order Rokubacteriales; family CSP1-6; genus AR9. The sequence goes on from CAZWXA010000526.1 coordinate 1,733, forward strand.
CTCTGCGGAGTGCCGGCGCGCCGGCGTTCCTGCCGGGCCAGACCTCCTGCGCCTCCGCTCGCCCGACCTTGGCTCAGCCCCCATAGGGTGCGGCCCTGCGGTCGAGGCCCTGCCGGGATAGGGCGCCGCTCCGGCGGCCGCGGGGAACGCCGATGGGCGCGGAACGGGTCGCCGGGTTGGTCCGGCATGGGTGACGGAGCCCCCGCGATGACGGGTCGCTCGCTCCCGATCGACTACGAGCGCGGGCTGGTCGAGGCCGCTGTCCTCGCGGCGTTGCGCTGCCGGCCGCGCGACAGCGCCTTCCCCGGCGGCGCCTTCTGGCAAGAGCGCGAGCGCCTGTACGAGATCGACGACGCCGAGGCGCGGGAGGCCGCCTTCAGCGGCTTCCACGGCGCCTGGTTCGAGCGCCTCACGCTCGACGAGCCACTCCGTGCCACGCTGGATGAGTATCCCGGGATCGGCGCGCGCTGTGGCCGCTGTGTCGTCGGGCGCGCGGTCGCCGAGCTGGACGAGGCGGCCGATCTGCTCGTGGCCCCGGCCGCGCCTCCGACGATCCTCGTCCGCCTCAGGCCGGAAACGATCGCCGACCCCGAGCGACTCCGTGGGCTCCTCCGCCACGAACTGCTGCACATCGCCGACATGCTCGATCCCGCGTTCGGCTACGAGCCCGGACTTCCGCGTGACGAGGATCGCCCTCACCGCGCCCGCTTGCTCGCGGACCGCTACCGGGTTCTCTGGGACGCGTTCGTCGCCGGCCGGCTCACGCGAGCGGGGCGGGCTCAGGCCCGGGTCCGCCAGGAGCGCCTGCGCGAGTTCACGCGGGCCTTCCCGGGACTGGGCGTATGGACGGAGGCGGCCTTCGAGCGGTTCTTCGGCGCCGGGCACTGTACCCACGCGGATCTGGTCGCGTTCGCCCAGAAGA
>CAZWXA010000527.1:0-2630 GCA_964637755.1 uncultured bacterium
TGGAAACCCCGCCGCGTGGCTCGAAGACCATTTACGAAGCGCCCTCACCTCGCTGATCGGCTCACCCGCCTTTTCAACGCTCAACCGGGGAAATCTCCCGAAGCTCGAAGCGGCCGAGGAGGCTTGGCTCTACCGGGACCTCTTCGACGCGAGCCGCGAGCTGCTGCCCTTCCTCGGGGACGCGGTCATCCGCGCCATCGTGCTCGTGGAGTCACTCCCGTGCGTCTACCAGATGGAGGAGATGCTGTACGCGCTCGGGCCGTATGCGGCCGGGCTCAACGCCGCCCGCTGGGACCTCAAGGCGAGCATGTTCGAGTTCGTCATGACGGATCCGAAGTCGGTCTGGCCCGACCGGTTCGGCGTCGATATCAAGACCACTCCGTTTCTCGCCAACATCTTTCGCCGCCTGGTCGCCATCTGCCTGAAGCGCGGCGCGGTGCCGATCGGCGGCATGGCAACGGCGCTCCCCAGCCCCGATCCCGAGGTCAATCGTGCGGCGGCCGAGGCGATCAGGGCCGACAAGGAATGGGAGTCGCAGCAGGGCTTCATCCGCGCCTGGGTCGCCCACATCTTCCACATGAAGACCGCGGCCGAACCCTTCAAGCAGCTCCGGGCCTCGGGCTGGAAGCCCACGTCCGAGATGGCCAACCCCGACAACTATCCCGTGAAGATCGAGGTCCCGGCCGGGCCGGTCACCCTCGAAGGAACGCGGCGCAACGCGAGGATGGTCGTCGAGTACCTCGAGGGCTGGCTCAACGGCCGGGGCGCGAAGGGGATCGACAGCCTCGCCGGCAAGCCCGGCGTTCACCCGGCCCTCATGGAGGACCTCGCCACCGGGCGGATGTCGGTCGCGCAGATCGCACAGCGGATCCGGCACCACGCGAAGGCACCCGACGATCCGGCGCACGTTCACGACTTCGCCGTGGTCAAACGCCTCCTGGCGGAGGAGGTCGAGGACATCCTGCGGCGGCTCCGGGAAGGGGTGAAGGACGAGGCGACCCGCGCGGCGTACGCACAGGCCGAGACGCGCTACCGCAAGGCGGTGACGATCGCCACGCGCTGGATCAAGAACTACACCGAGCTGAATTTCAGGAGCCTGGGCTCGTACACCAGAGCCGATCTCGACGCGATCGCAGCGGACGCCGACGCGTTCTGATCTCGGGCGGAGTCACCGGGTGCGGCCGAGCACGCGGGACAGGGCCCGGCGGTTCCGTGCCACGAGCCGGTAGCCGGCCTCGACGAGCCAGACGAGCGGTGGCCGCGACAGGGCGGCCGCGAGCCTCCGCCATCCGACCTGATCGAGCACGTACAGGCTCGCCCGGCCCGCCCTGAGGAGCCGACCATCCGGCGTGACCACGTGGACGGCCCTCGCGCATTCCCGGGCGAGCCGGTCGGTCATCGGAGGCCGCGGTGCCGCCTGGTACGGCACCAGATGAAGACGGCCGCGGGCGTCGTGTCGCTTGACCCAAGCGACGGCGCGGCGGCAGAGCCCTCACGTTCCGTCCCAGAACACCCAGGCCTGGTCCGGGGTCCTCGCGGTCATTCGTAGCGCGAGATGTGGAGATGCACCCCATGGCTCGATACGGGGTCGACGGTGACCTCGCCGGTCCCGTGGAGGAACCGGGCGCCGGCGCGCGCGAGGGCGTCGGTGAGCCTCGGGAAGTCCGTCGCGATCAGCGAGAGCGCGACCATCCCGGACGCACCGCCGACCTCGGCAGCGGGAACGATCAGGAGCGCTCCGCGCCCCACTGACAGCATCGTCCGCGGCCCGCCGTTCATCTCCACCTCGGGCAGGTCGAAGAGTTTCCGGAAGAGCCGCGTCGCCTCCGTCGGGTCGCTCACGCCGATGACGAGCCGTTTGAGGCGAAGCCAGCTCTCGGTCGGGTGCACACCGGGGGGTGGGGTCGCGAGCTCGACGAGGACTCCCGCGCAGGCCCGGGGGTGCAGAAAAGCAACCTCACCGGCCAGTCCCGCCCGGGGAACGCGATCCACCACCTCCACCTGTCGCGCCTCGAAGTCCCGGAGGGCAGCGCCGACACTCGGCACCTCGAAGCAGAGATGGTGTAGCCCCTCGCCGCGCTTGAGGAGGAACTTCGCGACGCCTCCGTCCGCCGCGATCGGCTCCAGCAACTCGAGCTCGCTCTCCCCGGCGGCCAGGAGCGCAACCCTCACCCCCTGCTCGGGAACCTCCGCCTCCCTCACGAGCGGCAGGCGGAGGGTGTCCCGGTAGAACCCGTACGCCTCCTCGAGGTGATGGACGGCGATCCCCACGTGGTGGATGCGGCGTATCATTCCACGACCGCCTCGCCAGGCACGCCCCCCTCGCCGCCGTCCGACCGCCACTGCGGCAGGAGCCCCCGGCGCCGGTCGAGGATGACCGCCGACAGGCTCAGCCGGAGGGCGCGCGCGTGATCGGCCTCGAGTCGAATCACCGCCCCAACGTACCCGAGAGCGGCGCGGTCCGCAAGGAATGCTCGGGATCGAGGCGAGCCCGGCTAGCCCGGAGCGTTCATGAACGGATCACCCGAGAGGCGGACGGGTCCTGTCACGGCGGGCAGCCCCATTCGGCTCGCCACCCCGCCCGGTGTGGGGTCCCCCGGCTCGCCTCATGGGGCGCCCCGCCCGCCGCG
>CAZWXA010000528.1:0-2619 GCA_964637755.1 uncultured bacterium
GTTCGGCAAGAACTGCCACGACAGCAGGAGGCTCGCCTCCACCGCCTCCGCCACGTGCGCCCCCGTGCGATTGTCGTCGAGCACGAAGGTCGATCCGGTCTCGAACTCCTGGAAGCGCCGGTCCCGTTCGACGATGTTGGCGAACACCCCGGCCGAGGCGCGGGCATCGACGAACAGCGTCTGGATGAGCGGCTGGCGGAGGTCGACGCCTACCTGGGCACCGACCAGATTGTTGAGGACCTCGATGGTGACGCCCTGGATCTCGTTGTCCGTTCCCGCGAGGTCGTTCGCGTCCTCGAAGAACAGGGAGTCGATGCGGTCGCGGAACTGGATGAAGCGCGGGCCGCCGAAGACCCGGACAAGCAGCCCCGGGCCGGGGAGCAGCGTCCGGTCGTAGTTCGCCTCGAGGCCCCACACGCTGGAACTCGGATTCGACGTGAACGCTATGAAGCCCCCGAGGGTGTTGTTGGTCGTAGTTGCGTTGCCGGGCTCGATCGTGAATGTCGAGGACGACCCCCCGCTCTTCGGGCAGCCGGGCAGGATGCATAGCGACTGCTCCCGGCCGAACTCGCCGACATAGAACCCGCGCGCCCAGACCGCGGACACCTGATCGAGGCGGTAGGCGACGGTCAGTGCCCCGCCGGGCCGCCAGCCGGTGAGATCCAGGTCGCCGAAGTCATAGAGGCGTTCGCCAGGCTCCAGCGTGTCGGTAGGACCGATCACGTTGATCGGTGGGCTGTCTCCGGGCGTGCGCGTCCAGTAGAGGAACTCGGGCGTGATCGTGAAGCGGCCCGCCCACCCCGGCGACTCCGCCCCCGCTCCCGCTGGCGCGACCAGAAGCCCCGCAACCAGACCCAGGATCACTCCGATCGTGGTCCGCTTCATGAATATCTCCCTTCCCCGTCACGGTTCCCAGGCGACCCGGCAGCGTCCATCCGTAACACGGTTCGCATGAGCAAGGCAAGCAAACCGGGACCGGGGGAGCGGGTCACCTGGACCGGCTCACCATCGAGACCGGCCGGGCCGGCCCACCCGCTCGGGGCCCGTCGCACCGTCCCGGCGGTAGTGCATCAGGCCGCCGAAATCGCCGCGCTGGCAAAGTGATGCACTACCGTCCCGGCGGATCGCTGGCAATCCGTCCCCGGCGGTGCCAGAATCGGTCGTGCGCTGGCTGCGCCCCAGCGAGACGCTGGAGGCTCTGCCGGCGGGGGGTCCGAGGGGCGCCGGATCCGGGGAGGTGGGCCATGGCGAAGCTGGCGGCGTTCAACCTGACGCAGTGGATCGACGAGCACCGCCACCTCCTGAGACCGCCGGTCGGCAACGCCTTGGTCTGGAAGGACACCGACTTCCAGGTCATGATCATCGGCGGGCCGAACCAGCGGAACGACTACCACATCGACCCGAGCGAGGAGCTGTTCTACCAGCTCGAGGGGGACATCACCCTCAAGGTCATCGAGGACGGGACACCGCGCGACATCCCGATCCGGCAGGGCGACCTCCTGCTCCTCCCGCCGCTGGTCCCGCACTCTCCCAGGCGCCCGGCGGGGACCCTGGGGATGGTCGTCGAGCGCGCCAGGAAGCCGGGCGAGACGGAGTCGCTGCGCTGGCACTGCGAGGAGTGCGGCGAGATCCTCCACGAGGCGGTCCTTCACGTGACCGACCTGGGAGTCCAGCTCAAGCCGGTCATCGAGGATTTCTACGCCAGCGAATCGCTCAGGACGTGCGGCGCGTGTGGCATGGTGATGCGGCCGCCGGGGCCGGCCCGGTAGGGACCCGCGCCAGAGCGGGCTGGCAGGGACACCCCGGGTCACCGCACGATGCGCGATCGGCCTCTGAAGATCGACCTCCACACGCACATCCTGCCGGAGCGCTGGCCGGACCTGCGCGAACGGTACGGCTACGGCGGCTTCGTCCGCCTCGATCACCACGCGCCGGGTCGCGCCAGGATGCTGATCGACGACACCTTCTTCCGCGAGGTGCCGGACACCTGCTGGGACCCGGGACGGCGGCTCGAGGAATGTGACCGCCTCGGCGTCGACGTGCAGGTGCTGTCGACCGTGCCCGTCATGTTCAGCTACTGGGCGAAGGGGGAGGACGCCCTCGATCTCTCCCGGCTCCTGAACGACCAGATCGCCGAGACGGTCCGCGGGCACCCGACGCGGTTCGTCGGGCTCGGGACGGTGCCCTTGCAGGCGCCGGACCTCGCGGTGAAGGAGCTCGAACGCTGCGTCCAGGCGCTCGGGCTCGCGGGCGTGCAGATCGGCAGCCACGTGAACGCGTGGAACCTCGATCACGCCGCGCTCTTCCCCGTCTTCGAGACCGCCGAGCGCATCGGCGCCGCGGTCTTCGTCCACCCGTGGGACATGCTCGGCCGGGAACGGATGACGAAGTACTGGCTGCCCTGGCTCGTGGGCATGCCGGCCGAGACGGCGCTTGCCATCTGCTCGCTGATCTTCGGCGGGGTGCTGGAGCGTCTCCCGCGGCTCCGCATCTGCTTCGCCCACGGCGGCGGCGCCTTTCCGTGGACGATCGGCCGGATCGAGCAGGGGTTCAGGACGCGCCCGGACCTCTGCGCCGTGGACAACCCCGTCACCCCGCGGGCCTACCTGGGCCGGTTCT
>CAZWXA010000529.1:0-2615 GCA_964637755.1 uncultured bacterium
TGAGCCCTGGCGACGTCGACGAAGCCATCGCCTCACTCGAACGACGGGGTCTCGTGCAGCCGGAGGACGAGGCCGCCGGTCGGTGGCGATTCGCGCACGCGCTCGTCCTCGAGGCCGCGTACCGAGGTCTCTCGAAGGAGCTGCGAGCGGATCTGCACGAGCGGCTCGCCGACTGGATGACTGGGGAGGACGCCGACCAGACCGACGTTGACGAGTCGGTGGCGCGGCACCTCGAGCGAGCTCTGCATCTGCGCGAAGAGCTCGGCGCGCGAGATGAACGTTCGGCCTCCCTGTCGGAGCGCGCCGGCGAACTGTTCGCCGCCGCGGGATCGCGGGCCTACGCCGCGGTCGACTTCATCACGTCTCGCGATCTCCTCGGCCGGGCGGCGGTGCTTCTGCCGGAGCGATCCCCTCGCCGCTTGGACCTGATCCCGAACCTGGGGGCCGCCCTCGCGGATTCGGGGAGGACCGAAGAGGCCGAGGCCCTGCTTTCAGAAGCCGTGGAGCAGGCTCGCGCGGCAGGCTCTGAGCGTGATGCGCTCCGCGCGGCGGTCCAGCTCCTGGTCAACAGGATCTACCGCTCGCCGACCGAGGCCGAGATCGAGTCCGCTGCCGTCGAGGCGCGGGGGGCGGCCCACGCGTTCGAAGCGTTGGACGATGACGCCGGCCTGGCCGAGGCCTCGCTCGCCATCAGTTACCTCGAGGAGACGCGTGGACACATCGCCGAGGCGCGGCGGTGGGTTTCCAACGCCTTTCGCCACGCGCTCGCCGCCGGGCACCCGCGGGAGGCGACCCAGGCAGCCGGCGACCTCGTGGGGTTCGCGATCCTCGGGCCGCTCCCGTTCGATCGCTTCGCGGCCGATGCCGAAGAGCTGCTCTCGCTCGGCGAACCGATCTCGGGCAGCGTCGGTCACGCCCTGCTGGCCGTCGCCGCCCTCGCTGCGGGTGACGATCCCGGGTTCCGCGAGCATGAGGAACTATGGCGGGACGTTCTCGACCGCTACGGGCTGCCATGGCTCACCGCGACCCATGGTTCATGGATCGCCTCCTTCGAGATCTCTGTGGGCAAGGCTGAGACCGCCGAGCGGAGGCTCCGGGAGGCGCGGGAGTTCCTGGCGCCGATCGGCAACGTCTGGTGGCTCCGCCTCGTCGACGGATTCCTGTGCGAAGCCGTCAGAGCGCAGGATCGGCCGCGCGAGTTCCTCCGGCTCGCCGATGCGTTCGCGGCCTCCGTCCAACTCACCGACCGGGGGACCCTCATCGAACGCCAACTGTTGCTCGCGAGGGCCCAACTGCTCCGCGGGTCCGCTGCCGAGGCCGAGGCGGGAACGAGGCGCGCGCTCAAGCTCTTGGAACCCACGGACTTCGTGACCCACCACGTGAACGCCCTGCTCTTGCTCGCCGACGCTCTCGACGCGCGCGATCTGAGCGACGACGCCGTTGTGGCGCGAAGAGAAGCCATCGCGAAGCTCCGAGCCAAGGGGAACCTGGCGGCGGTCGCGCTACTCGAGCGCTGAACCCCGCCCGGCGTTGCGCTCATCGGGTGATGACGCGTCCGCGTCGTGAACTCGTTGGCTGAGTACGGGAGGCGCAACGTGTTACCCAGATCGTTGCCCAGTCATCGGTCCCGCAACGGGTCACGTCTGCCTCATGCTTTGGGGCGCAAGATGTCTTCGAGGCGCTTCGCCATCTGGGGACTGGCCCCGAGATCTTCATGCTTGAAGTAGCAGAAGACGGTGGCGTCGGCGGCCAGCGCGCCGCCGATCCGCTCGCCCCAGGTCTGCAGTTCGGCGTCGGTGTACTCGGTCTTGCGCAGGCGTAGGTAGCCGATCGGGTCCCAGGAGAGCACTTCGGGTTCCGGATCCTTCTCGTCGGTTTCCGCGACACACCACGCCACGCCGGAGTCGCGGAGCCGGTCGCGCGCTTCTGCCCACGATGCGTGACGGAACTCCATCGCGTACGAGGGACCATCTGCCGGCAACGTCAGCAGGAACGCGTCGAGCAACGCGGCGTCGTAGGGGAGCGTGGGCGGGCACTGGAACAACACGCACCCGAACCGGTCGCCGAGCAGCTTGCCTCGAGTCACGAACGCGGCGACCTCTTCCTCGACTCCCTTCAGCTTCATCCAGTGGGTGATCTTCTGGCTGGCCTTCAGGGTGAAGACGAACCCGTCGGTGGCCTTGTCGCGCCATTTCTCCATCGTCTTCTCGCTCGGGAAGTGGCGGAACGTGTAGTTGATCTCGACCGAGGAGAGCTGCGTCGAGTAGTAGTCGAGCATGTCGTCCTTCTTCAGGTCCTCGGGGTACCACACGCCCTTACGCCACTCGTCGTAGGCGAACCCGGAGGTGCCGAGGTAGAAGCGACCGGCCATCACAGGGCATGATGCCACGCATGGAACGGTTCATGATCGTGACCCTAAAGGGCGAGGTGAGCGCGGCATGGCACGACGGGGGAGCCAAGGCCCCCGCCCTGGTCGTCGCCCACGGCGCCGGCGCGGGGATGGACCATCCTTTCATGAGCGGGTTCTCCGAGGCGCTCGCTGTCGAAGGGGTCTCGGCGCTCCGCTTCAACTTCCCCTACCTCGAGGCGGGGCGGAAGAGCCCGGGTTCGCCGAG
>CAZWXA010000530.1:0-2614 GCA_964637755.1 uncultured bacterium
TGCTTCCCACGGCGAGCCCGGGGGTCTTCTCCGCGATCATGATCGGCTTCGGCCGCGCGGTGGGCGAGACCATGATCGTCCTCATGGCCACGGGCAACACGCCCGTGACGGACTGGAGCCTCTTCAACGGCTTCCGGGCGCTCTCGGCGAACATCGCCGTGGAACTCCCGGAGGCGCCGGAGGGCGGCACGCTCTTCCGCGTCCTGTTCCTGGCCGCGCTGCTCCTCTTCTGCCTGACCTTCGCGGTCAACACGGTGGCCGAGCTGGTGCGTCTGAGACTGCGACGGCGGTACCGGTACCTGTGAGAGGGATGCGTGGTTTGTGGAAGAGCGGCGAGCCGTTCGTCTGGCTCACGAGCGGCGCGCTCGGGCTCGCCCTCCTCATGGTGGCCGGACTCGTCCTGCTCATCGTCGTGAATGGAGCGGGCCTCTTCTGGCCCGCCGGGGTCCTCCGCGCGACGCTCGCCGACGGGACGGCGCTGACCGGCCCCATCGTGCAGCGCGAGGCGGTACCGGGGAAGGCCGGGGAACACCGGGTGAAGATCAAGGTCGCCAACCGCGACCTCTACGGCGCCGACTTCCGGTGGGTCGACGAGGCCCAGATCCGGACGCGTGAGTACCCGGAGGACGCCGTGGTGATCGAGCGCGCGGAGTGGGGCCTGCTCATCGGCACCATCAAGGAAGTGCGGGACGGCCCCCGGGTGATCGCCGGCGGGCCCGAGGCCGGCCGGGCCGAGCTGCTGAGGCGCCTGCCGGAGGCCGAGCGGGTCCGGGCGGAGGTCCGGCGGATCGAGAAGCGGGACATCGGCGGGATCAACGCAGCACAGGAGCATGCGAGGCTTAGGCTCCGGCGCCTCGAGCTCCGAGGCACGGCGGAACCCGAGATCGACCGTCTGCGGCGCGAGTCGGCGGCCCTACAGGCGCGGTACGCGGCGCTGGAAGCACGGGTGGCCGGGCTCAGGGAGAGCCAGCGGACGAGCGTGGTGATCACGGCGGACGGCGGGAAGGAGAAGGTTCTGCCGCTTTCGCAGGTCGTGCGGGTCGATTTCCCGAACGCCATGGGACTCGGGGCGAAGCTCGCCCGCTACCTCGACGGCGTCCGGGAGTTCGTCTCCGCCGACCCGCGCGAGTCCAATACCGAAGGTGGGGTCTTCCCCGCCATCTTCGGCACGATCATGATGGTCGTGCTCATGAGCGCGGTGGTGACGCCCCTCGGCGTGCTCGCCGCGTTCTACCTGCGCGAGTACGCGACGCAGGGCGGCTTCGTGAGCGCCGTGCGCATCGCCGTGAACAACCTGGCGGGGGTGCCGTCGATCGTGTTCGGGGTCTTCGGTCTCGGCTTCTTCGTCTACCTGGTGGGCGGGTCGATCGATCGGCTGTTCTATCCGGAGGCCTTGCCCACGCCGACCTTCGGGACGGGGGGCATCCTCTGGGCCTCGCTGACCCTCGCCCTCCTGACCGTCCCGGTGGTGATCGTGGCGACCGAGGAAGGGCTCGCCGCCATCCCCTCCGGGATGCGGGAGGCGTCGCTCGCGCTCGGCGCGACGAAGTTCGAGACCACGCTGAAGGTGGTGCTGCCGGCCGTCATGCCGTCCATCCTGACGGGCCTGATCCTGGCCATGGCGCGGGCGGCGGGCGAGGTGGCGCCGCTCATGATCACCGGCGTCGTGAAGCTGGCGCCGGCGCTGCCGGTCGACTCGTCCTGGCCCTTCCTGCACCTCGACCGGAAGTTCATGCACCTGGGCTTCCACATCTACGACGTGGGGTTCCAGTCGCCGAACGTGGATGCCGCGCGCCCGATGGTCTTCGCGACCACCCTGCTCCTCCTGGTCATCGTCGTGCTGCTGAACCTGACCGCGATCGGTCTCCGCAATCGCCTGCGCCGGACGTACGCGGGCGCGGCCGTCTGAGAGGTCATGATGACTGCGAGCGTGCGAATCAGCGTGCCCCACGGGGAGAGCGCGGGCCCGGCTCCCGTGATCGAGACGCCGATGGTGGAGATCGAGCACCTCTCGCTCTGGTACGGGCAGACGCTCGCCCTGAAGGACGTGAGCATGGTCATGCCGAAGCAACGGGTGACGGCGTACATCGGGCCGTCGGGTTGCGGCAAAACCACCCTGCTGCGCTGTCTGAACCGGCTGAACGATCTCGTCGAGGGCGTGCGGATCGCGGGGCACATCCGGATCGGCGGGATGGACATCCACGACCCGGCCCTCGACGTGACCGAGCTGCGCAAGCGGGTCGGCATGGTGTTCCAGAAGTCGAACCCGTTCCCGAAGTCGATCTACGAGAACGTCGCCTACGGCCCCCGGATTCTCGGGGTCAGGCACCGCGGCGACCTCGACGGCATCGTGGAGCGGAGCCTCCGCGCGGCGGCGCTCTGGGACGAGGTGTCCGACCGGCTCGCCGCCAGCGCGCTGGGGCTCTCGGGCGGCCAGCAGCAGCGCCTCTGCATCGCCCGGGCGATCGCCGTCGAGCCGGACGTGCTGCTCATGGACGAGCCGTGCTCGGCGCTCGACCCGATCGCGACGGCCAGGATCGAGGAGCTGATGATCGATCTGAGGGCCCGCTTCACGATCGTGATCGTCACCCACAACATGCAGCAGGCCGCGCGG
>CAZWXA010000531.1:0-2611 GCA_964637755.1 uncultured bacterium
TGAGCGGTCACAGAGCGGAGGCTGCCTACAGGCGCGGGCCAGACATCCTGAACGCCTCGAGCCTGGGCAGGAGATCGCGGACCAGCAGGCGCCGGCTGAACGGGACGACGGCGGCCGGCAGCTCGCCCGCCCGGAGCGCGAGGCGCTTCGGCACCGCGACGATCAGGCGCGGGCTGCGCACGGCCGCCAGCTTCCGGAACTTCTCCTCGATGTACTCGGGCGTCCAGTAGCCCGCGATCTCCAGCACGACCTCCGTCCCGTCCGCGTGGGTGAAGACGAAGTCCGGCACCAGGAGGGCGTCGCCGGCCTCGAGCACCACCGACTCGCGCGAGAGCCGCCAGCCGTCCCGCTCGGGGCCGAAGCTGCGCGCGAAGGCCTCCTCGAGGTCGGAGTCGAAGACCGCCGGCGCCCGCAGGCCCACGCCGAGCCCGTCGCCCGCCGACAGCGTGAACGTGAACGGCCGCCAGCCCCGGCGAAGGACGATCTCCGCCGTGAGCCGCCAGTCGCGGACCCGGACCAGGGCGGCGAGGAAGCGCGCGAAATCGACACCGTAGGCGCGGGTCCGGCGCAGCACCGAGTTCGGCCCGTCGAGGACGAAGCGGTAGCCGCGGCCGACGCGCTCGATCCGGCAGAGGAGCCGGGCCAGGCGCGCGTAGCGGAGGATGTGCTTGAAGTCGGCGCGGGCCTCCACGCGGACCTCGGTCGCCGAGTAGAGCAGCGCCTGGGCCTGGGCCAGGTCGTAATCGGCGCGGAGCTGCCCGGCCGTGTAGTCGGCGGGGAAGTCGACCAGCCGGTGGAACTCGGGATAGTCGGCGTAGAGGCGCGCGACCGCCTCCTCGTGGCTGCCGGGCGGCGGGTCGAACGTCTCGCCGAGCAGCGCCAGCGCCTCCTTCGGGTCGAGCAGCGGGTGCCGGCGGGCGGCGGCCTCGAACACCGCCACCCGCCGCTCGGCCTGGCGGGCGCCGTGTGGCCACTCGTAGGTGGCCACGTCGTCGAGCAGCTTCACGAGCGGCTCGACGCGGTCCGGCCGCAGGCCCTCGAGCGCGATGCGGAAGGCGTTCCGGACGTGGCCGCGCCGCTGGCCGACCCGCTCCCGGTAGACGGCGACGGCGCGGTCGAGGAAGGGAAGCGCCGCGTCGTCGAGCCGGTCAGAAGAGATCGAGCTGCTTTGCCTGTCCCAGTGATAGACGCGGAGCGCGGCGGTAAGCATCGCTCCTTCCCCGGCGCCGCGCCCGCGCGACGTCGGCGGTTTCCTGCACCACGACCTCGTACAGGCGCGCTGCCCGGTCCCCGGACTTCCGGAGGAGCCGGCCGAGGCGCTGGACCGCCTCCCTGACGCCCTTCTCGCCGCCGAGCACCACGCCGACCTTCACCGCCGGCGCATCCCACCCCTCGTTCAGCACCTCGCAGGCCGCGAGCCCTCGGAGGCTCCCGTGGCCGAAGCCGTCGAGCACCAGGTTGCGCTCACGCTTGTCCGAGTGCGCGGTCAGCGCGGGAACGAGGAAGCGGGCCGAGACGTCGAGGGCCATGCGGTTGGAGGCGGTGAAGATCACGCACTGCTCGGCCGGATGCAGGCGCAGGATGTCCTCGAGCACCCGGAGCTTCTCCGCCGACCGGTTGATGATGGCGAGCTTGCGCCGCCAGCGCCGGAGGATGTCGCGGGCATCGGGGTCCGTGCGCGAGCGGCGCGCCAGCTCCGCCCAGTCGAAGCTCCGGTCCGCCCGCTTCTGCGTGGCGACGTACGTCCGGATGCGGCGGGACAGCTCGTCGAACTCCGCCTGCTCGGCCTCGGTCAGATGGATCGGCACGCGGACGATCGTGTAGTCAGCGACCGTCCGGCCGCGCGCCTCGGCCAGGTCCTCCTCGAACACCGCGGGCCCGATCAGGTCGGTGAGGAGCCGGTCCCGCCCGTCAGCGTGCCAGGGGGTCGCCGTGAGTCCGAGCCGCATGGGCGCCAGGCAGTCGAGGGCGCTCTCGTGCCGGGAGGGCCCGGGCAGGTGGTGGGCCTCGTCGTACACGATCAGCCGGTAGCGGTTGCCGATCTCCTTCATGTGGATCCAGGCGCTGTCATAGGTGGTCACGGTGATCGGCCAGACCTCCTGCCGGCCGTCGCCGAGCACGCCCGCGTCGAAGCCGAGTCCCTTCTTGATCCGCCGCTGCCACTGGTACATGAGGTCCCGGAGGGGCGCGACGACGAGCGCCGGCGCCTGGTGCCGGGCGATGATGGAGAGCGCGATCTCGGTCTTGCCGGTCCCGGTCGGCTTGACGATGACCCCACGGCAGCCGGCGCGCTCCCACGCCTCGATCGCCGCCTGCTGGTCGGCCCGGAGCGGGGGCAGGTTCACCCTGAGGTTCGGCGGCGGGAAGAAGCGCTCGGCGTCGTCGGCGAGGTGGAGGCGGTAGGCGGCCGCATCTTCCTGGAGCCGCGCGTGGTTGATCGCCGCCGTGCGCCAGGCGCTGACGCGCTCGTCCCAGACGAGGTAGGCCGGCAGCCGCGAGGTCGCGGGCGCGTCGAGGCGCAGCGATCCGCGATCGAAGCTGAGGGCGTGCGCTCGTGCCATTGCCCCTATGTGTACTGGACGCGGGGCGGGGACGCAAGAAGAAGGCGGCG
>CAZWXA010000532.1:0-2610 GCA_964637755.1 uncultured bacterium
CTCGCAGAGAAATTCAATCGCGTCGCCGTTCACCATCGCTTCGATGTGGTGCTTGGCCATCAGCTCGTCCTCGCTCGGTCCAGCGCGATCAGGGCCGCCCGGCGCGCCAGCACGCCCGCGACCTCGATGCGGAATTCGATCGTCCCCCGCTTGTCGTCGATCGGCCGGCAGGCCGCCCGCGCGGCCGCCTCGAGCCGGTCCTGCGCGGCCCGGTCGAGCCGGCTCCCGACGATGGCCTGAGCGGCCTCCGGCACGAGCAGCACGCGCGCGGCCACCGCGCAAAGCGACACGCGGGCCGCGGTGATCGTGCCGGCGCTGTCGAGCGTCAAGCTTACGCCCGCCCCCACCACCGCGATGTCCATTTCGGTCCGCGGGATGAAGCGCAGATACGCGTCGCTCGAGCGCGGCGGCCGCGGCGGCAGCAGGAACGACACGACGATCTCGCCCTTGCGAAGCGCGAGCTGGCGCGGGCCGAGCATGACGTCCTCGACCGGGAGGTCGCGCCGGCCCTGCGGCCCGGCCAGGGTGGCGACGGCGCCGGCCGCGATGAGCGCGGGCACGCTGTCGGCCGCCGGCGAGGCGTTGCAGAGGTTGCCGCCGAGCGTGGCGCGCCCCTGCACCTGGGTCGAGCCGATGAGGTTGGCGGCCTCGACCACGCCCGGCCACACCTGCGTGAGCCGGGGATGCTCCTTGAGCTCCGCCCCCGTCACCGCGGCGCCGATGCGCCAGCCCCCCTTCTCCTCGGTGACGGTGCGGGTCTCGGCGATCTTCTTGATGTCGACGATCAGCTCGGGGTCGACGACGTCGGCGCGCATCTGGACCAGGAGGTCGGTGCCCCCGGCCAAGACCCGCGCCTCGCCCGTCGCTCCCGCCAGCAGGGCGACTGCCCCCTCCAGCGTCTCGGGTGCCTCGTATCGCATCAGTGGTGGCCTCGCCTTTCGTGAATGGTCACTATGCTGGCGGAAGCATACGATGCTTCCGCCGCGTGTCAATCGGCCCTGGGTCGCGTCGGGCGGCGGTCGCGACCACGTCCTCGTACCGGCTGGCGTGTCCCTTGTCGCCGACGTGTGCAGGCCCGGCGGACGTTTTACCGCGAGACGAAGAGGAAGTGCAAGCCCATGACGACGAGCAGGCCCTCGATGGCGAGGAGGAACACGCGCTCGCTCATGCGGTCGAGGATGCGCCGGGCCAGCCTTGGGCGAGGCGCACGCGCACGCGCGGAGAGGTCTGGCACGGCGTGTCATCATACGGCGGATGTCGCGCTGGATCGCGGCCGCGGGAGCGTTCGTCATCTCCCTCGACTCCATGGTCAACATCGCGTTCCCCGCCCTCGCGGCGGCCTTCGCGGTCCCTCCGGAGCAGATGCGCTGGGTCATCGTGTCGTACGTGGGCACCTACGCGCTGACGTCGCTGGTGGCGGGCGCGCTCGCCGACGTCCTCGGCCACGGGCACGTCTTCCGCGTGGGGCTCGGCCTCAGCGCCGTCGGGTTCTTCGTGGTCGCCGTCGCCCCCGCGTTTGGCTGGGTCCTCGTGGGGCGATTCACGCAGGGCCTGGGCGGCGGCATGGTCTACGGAACCGCGCCGGCGATCGTCACGCTGGCCGCCGCGCCGAGGGAGCGCGGGCGCGCCCTCGGCTTCTTCAACGCCGCGTTCGCGGCGGGATTTGCGCTGGGACCCCTGCTCGCGGGCCTGCTCGTCCAGGCGTTCGGCTGGCGCGCCGTCTTTCACGTCCGCGTGCCGCTCGCCCTCGGCGCGCTGGTGTGGGCGCTCGCCGCGCTGCCGCGCTTCGCGAGCGCGGGGGCGCCCCGGCTGGTGCGCCTGCGCGAGCTCGTGCGCGGCCCCGTCCTGCACGCGGGGGCGCTCTCGTTCATGGCCAACGCGGGGATCTTCGCGGTGTGGCTGCTCGCCCCCTTCTACCTGGTGTCGCGCCGCGAGCTCGGCGCCGGGGTGGGGGGCGCGATCTTCATGCTCACGCCGCTCGGCACCGCGCTGGCCGCGCCCCTCGCCGGACGCCTCGCCGATCGCGTGGGCGCGCGCCTGCCCATGATGATGGGGCTCGCCCTCGAGGCGCTCGGGCTCGTCGGCCTGAGCCGGACCGACGCTGATCTCGTCGTGATCGCGCTCGGCCTCTTCGCCACGGGCTTCGGGGTCGGCATCTTCCAGGTGCCGAACATGACGTGGACGATGGCGGCGTTCGGCGCGGGCCAGCAAGGCGCGGCGGGGGGCGTCACCTTCCTCATGCGGACGTCGGGGATCGTGGCCGGCGTCTTCATGCTGTCGAGCCTCTTCGGTGCGCGCCGCCTCGCCGTCGGCTTCGACGCCGCCTACGCCGACGCCTTCCTGGTCGCCGGCGGCGTCGTCGCGGCGGCCGCGTTGCTCGCCGCCGTTCCGCCGCGCTCCAGCTGAGCCGCGTATGCTAGCCCGGATGTTCACGCGCGCCGTGAAAAGGTGCCGTGCTCTTGCAGGTGCAAGTCCTGCCTGGGGGAATTGTCGGTGCACCCCAGTATCAGAAGACCGCGTCGGTCGACGACTGGCGATGAGCGCCGCGGAGGATAGCGCGGTGTGAGGCGTGTGCTAGCATCCGCGTGATTCCGAGACGGAAGGGGAGGC
>CAZWXA010000533.1:0-2609 GCA_964637755.1 uncultured bacterium
TTCCGCCACGCTCCAGGCCTGGGCGACGCACCCGCACGGGGGGAGGGGCGGGTCGCCGGCGAAGATCTCTGCGATGCTCCCGACGCCATGATCGCCGAGGTGATGAGCCAGGGGGGCCAGCAGCCGGAGCGCGGCCCGGCGGTCACCGTGGACGCGGAAGTGCGCGAGGGCGAACGGGCCGAGCAGCCAGGCCCAGACCGTCCCCTGGTGGTACGCGGCGTCGCGCTCCCAGGGCCCGCCACCATAGCTCCCGCGGTAGCGCGGATCGTCCGGGGAGAGGCTCCGCAGGCCGTACGACGCGAGCAGGTGCCGGGCGCACGCGTCGACGACGCGCTCCTGGCGTTCGGGACCGAGCGGGCTCGCCGGCAGCGAGACGGCGAAGAGCTGGTTCGGGCGAATGGCGGCGTCGTCGCCATCGGGGCCCTCGATCACGTCGAGGCAGCAGTCCGCCGCCGGGTTCCAGAAGCGCTCGAACCCCGCCCGCACCCTCGCGATCAGCGGCTCCCACTCGCCGGCCGGGCGCCGCAGCCGCCCGGCCAGCTCGCCCATCGCGCAGAGCGCGTTGTACCAGAGCGCGTTGATCTCGACGGCCTTGCCCATCCGGGGCGTCACCACCCAGTCGCCCACCTTCGCGTCCATCCAGGTGAGCTGGACGCCGGGCTCGCCCGCTCGGATGAGACCATCGGCCGGGTCCTCGCCGATCCCGTAGCGCGTGCCCCGGCGGTACCAGTCGACGATGTCGAGGAGGACGGGGTAGAGGCGCCCGAGGGTCTCGTCGTCCTTCGTCGCCGCGTCGTAGGACCGCACCGCCTCGACGTACCAGAGCGCGGCGTCGGCCGTGTTGTACTCCGGAGCCTCGCCCGCGTCGGGGAAGCGGTTGGGAAGCATGCCGCGATCGGCGAAGCGGGCGAACGTCGTGAGGATCCGCCGCGCCAGCTCCGGCCGTCCGGTGGAAAGCGCAAGGCCCGGGAGCGCGACCATCGTGTCGCGGCCCCAGTCGCCGAACCAGTGGTACCCCGCGATCACCGAGACGCCGTCCGGCTCGTCGGGCAACGGCCGCTTGACGATGAACTGGTCGGCGGCCAGCACGAGCTGCCGGACCCACCAGGGCGCCCGACCGGCTGCGGGCTGGGCGCGCGCCCAGCCGGCGAGGAGATTCTTCTCGCGGTGCCGTGCGCGCCGCCAGGCCGCCGCGCCCTCGATCGCCGGGGCGTCCTCGGCCGACAGCACGACGGTGACGTCATCGCCGGGCTCGAGGGAAACGGTGAGGGTCGCCGCGTGGAGGTGGTCCTCACGCGAGTCGAGGCCGCGCTCCTCCTCCCGCAGGAGGCGAAAGCCCTCGTGCCAGACGTGAGCCGGAGCCCACTCGCCGCGGGAGGCGAGGAGCAGGACCGGCCGCGCGCCCTCGAAGGCGGTGACGCGGACGCCGCCCTCCACGGGCTCGACCCGCATCTGCCATCCGGCGCCGCGCGTGCTGCCGTGGTAGTCGCGATGGTTGACGAGGGCCGTGAGCGCGAGCGTGATGGGGCCGCCGGCGCGGCGGAGCCGGTACCGGACGTAGGTCGTGTTCTGGCCGTGCTCCATCCACACCCGCTTCTCGAGCTGCGCGTCGCCGATCGCGTAGGTCCACTCGGGCCGCGTGCCCACGAGCCGGAACCGCTCGATCTCGACGTGGCCGCGCGGCTCGACGCTCCCGTCCGCCCATCGGTTGGCGAAGAGCGGGTGGGGGCGGCCGCCGTACTCGACGTGCTCGTCGAGCTTGGCGACGAGCAGCGTCCGTCCGAGTGGCGGCGAGAGGGCGGCCAGGAGGAGGCCATGGTAGCGCCGCGTCAGCGTCGAGGCCACGGTGCCCGACGCGAAACCGCCGAGGCCGTTCACGCAGAGCCACTCCCGCGCCTCCGCGGTCGCGAGGTCGCGCGACAGCTCCCGGCCCCAGTCGAGTCTCACCCGAGACCGGTCCATTCTCGTCCTCTCCCTGGCGCCGCGCTCGGCCCCGCGACGTTTCCTCATGGTCCCTGGCTGGCGCCGCGCTCAGCCTCCCGAGGCGAACTCGGGGTAGAGCGGTCATGCCGCCGTCGACGACGATCGTCTGTCCATGGACGTAATCCGAGTCGTCGGAGGCGAGCCAGACGGCCGCGTCGGCCCTCGGAGCGCTTCTGGCTGAACCTCCAGACCCGCTACGAGGTCGAGGTCGAGAAGGGCAGGCTGGGAGATCGGATCGAGAAAGAGGTTCGGGTCCCGCCCGCCGGCCGGCAATCGCGATGACTCGCCGTCATCTCGCGCTTGCACTGGTCGAACCCATCAGTCTGAAGGGCGTCCAGGATCTCTTCCGGGGCCCCGATCCATCCATGTTCGTGCTCGCCCCATGTCATCCGGCCCTGCTCGCGAAGGTCGTTGAGACCCGGTGAAGGCCCGCGACCTCGGTTCAAAGCCTACTGACCGCCGATGGAGACGTTGAAGGCGACCGTCTCCTCGTGGTACGGGGACGGGAGGTACACCAGCTCCAGGCGGATCTCCTTCAGCCTCTTCGCCTTCAGCGCCTCGGCCGGGAAGTCCACGTCCAGCGACTGGGTGGCCTCCTGCCCGGGGTCGAGCCGGTCACTGCCGTA
>CAZWXA010000534.1:0-2608 GCA_964637755.1 uncultured bacterium
TCCACGACGTCGTAGCAGTAGCCGGCGGCCTCGTTCCAGAAGCGGTCGAATCCCGCTCTCACGGGTTCGGCGAGTCCTTCCCACCGGTCCGCCGGCTTGCCCAGCCGTCGCGCGAACGCCGCCATCGAGCGGAGCGCGTTGTACCAGAGGGCGTTGACCTCCACCGGCTTGCCGGTTCGAGGCGTCACGGCCCGGTCGCCGACCCTGGCGTCCATCCAGGTGAGCGGAACTCCCGACTCGCCCGACCGCAATAACCCATCTGCCCCGTCTTGTCCGATCCCGTAGCGGGTGCCCTCCACGTACCACCGGATGATCTGCTCCAGAACGGGGAAAAGCTGTCGCAGCAGCGCGTCGTCCCCCGTGGCCTGATAGTAGGCGCGGATCGCCTGGAAGTACCAGAGGGCGGCGTCCACGGTATTGTACTCGGGCGCCTCGCCCGACTCGGGAAAGCGATTGGGAATCACACCCCGATCCACGAAGCGGGCGAAGGTCGTGAGGATTCGCGCGGCCACCTCGGGGCGTCCCGTGGAGATCGCCAGCCCCGGGAGGCTCACCATCGTGTCGCGCCCCCAGTCGCCGAACCAGGGGTAGCCGGCGATGACCGACATCCCGTCTGGCTCACCTGGAAGGGGGCGGCGAACCACGAACTGGTCGGCGGCGAGAACGAGGTGCTCGATCCAGGCGGGCGCGGCCGCGGCCGCCGCACAGGCGCGGCGCCAAGTTGCCAGGAGCCCGTCCTCGTGGCGCCGGCGCCGCTGCCACGCCGCGTCGCCATCGGGCGACGGTCCTGCCTCGGCGGACAGCACGAGCGTAAGCGTCTCGCCGGGCGCGAGCATCGCCTTGAAGGTGCCGACGTATAGATGGTCCTCTTGGCAGTCCAACCCGCGCTCTTGCTCGAGCGCGAGGTGGAAGCCGCGGTACCAGTCGTGGGCCGGCCGGACCTTTGCGCCTTCGGCCAGGAGAACGAAGGGGTGGGCGCCTTCAAAAGCCGTGACCCGCAGGCCGCCCTGGATCGGCTCGACGTTCATCCGCCAGCCCTCGCCCCGGGTGGTCGAGTGGTAGTCGCGATAGTTGGCGAGAGTCTTCAGTTCCAGCGTGAGGGGTCCGCCCGCCCGGACCAGGCGATAGTGGAGGTAGGTCGTGTTCTGGCCGTCCTCCATCCAGACGCGCTTTTCGAGCAATGCGTCGGCGCAAGCGTAGGTCCAGACCGGAGTCGTTCCCTCCAGCCTGAAGCGCTCGATCTCGCGGTAGCCGTGGGGATCCACCGTGCCGCCGGCCCAGCGGTTTGAGAAAAGCGGGCGCGTGACCCCCGCGTACTCCACGCTGTCGTCGATCTTGGCGACAAGCAGCGTTCGCGCGAGCGGGGGCTTCAAGGCGGCGATCAGCAGGCCGTGGTAGCGGCGGGTGAGGAGACCCGCCACGGTCCCCGAGGCGAACCCCCCAATGCCGTTCGTGCAGAGCCACTCCCGCGATTCAGTCGCTGCCAGGCGGCCGCAGGTCTCCCGGCCCCAGTCGACCAGACTCAAGAAATTCCCCTTGACAAAGGTATTATACATAAATACATTGTATGAGTGTAAGAATGTATTTTACCCGGGGTAGGAGGAGTACCCAATGCCTACGGCCGTGAAGCGCTCTCTAAAGGTTGCAGATGAAACCTGGATTGCCGCCGCCTTGCTTCATCGGGAGAATCCCTCTCGCGAGGATTTCACAGTCCAGGAGATAGTTGACCGAGCCACCAGGGAGGCTATAGCTGGCGAACTGCGTCCAGGAATATATGTGCATGCGCTTCAGCACTGCGTCGCAAACCGCCCGCCGAACCCGGGAAGATACCGCATGCTGTTTGCCACAGGCAAGAACACCCGGCGCCTTTTCCGTCTAGGAGATTCCTACCACTCCGCTCGAGACGGCGCCAAGACGGTTCCACCAAAGGAGGACATTCCTGCAAAGTACCACCATCTCGTGGACTGGTATCTCACTGTGTATGTTTCGCAGCCAACCGATGCAGAAAACACAGATCCCATCCTCCAGCTTCGTGGCCTCGGCAAAGAGATGTGGGTGGGCGAGGATCCTGACGGGTATGTGCGCCGTCTTCGTCAAGGTTGGGAATGAGTCGGATCTTCTGGGACACGAACCTGTTCATTTATCTGATCGAGGAATACGGCGAACTGTCCGAGCGCGTGGTGGCCCTGCGCCGGCGCATGTTGAGCCGGAATGACCAACTTTACACGTCGGCGCTCACCCTGGGCGAGGTCCTCGTCAAGCCGACGGAGCTCGGCCGCGAGGCCCTGCGGCGAGAATACGAAGCGGCCATCAGCGCCGGGGCCATCGTCATCCCGTTCGACGTGGATGCTGCTCGGATCTATGCCGGCATCCGGCGAGACCGGGAAATCCGACCTCCCGATGCCATTCAGCTGGCGTGCGCGGTACGCGCCCGCGTAGACCTATTCATCACCAACGACGACCGGCTGAGCGAGAAACTCATACCCGGCATCCAGTTCGTCACCTCTCTCGGAAAATCCTTCCTTTAACGGAGTGACACTTACCCGGAAAACTTGTAGCCCTGGCCGTGGACCGTCAGGATCCAGGCGGGGTGCTCCGGGTCCTTCTC
>CAZWXA010000535.1:0-2603 GCA_964637755.1 uncultured bacterium
CGGCCCCTTCCTCGTGCCGGCCAGGTACCTAGAGCAGCGCGGTGGACCAGCGGAGACGGAGAGAGCTGGCCCGGCGGCTTCACCTGCCGACCGCCGCCGTCTTCGTCGTGGTCGTCGGCCTCTGGTCCTACCTCTCCCACCGCTCCGGCGCCTACGTCCTGCCGCCGCCCTCGGCGGTGCTGAGGGGCCTCTGGACCATCGTGGCCTCGGGCGAGGTCTGGACGCACACGGCCGCCTCGCTCTCCCGGATCGCCCTCGGCTTCGGCGGCGCGCTGGTGATGGCGCTCGGCCTCGGGCTCGCGGCGTTTCTCTCGCGCCAGGCGCGGCTCGTCGTCCACGACCTGCTCTCGATCCTCAACGCGACCTCCGTCTTCGTCTGGATAGTCCTCTCGCTGATCTGGTTCGGGCTGACGGAGTGGGCCCCGATCTTCACGACCTTCATGATCACCCTTCCGGTGCTCGCATCGAACATCGTCGAGGGCATCGAGGGCGTGGACCGGCGTCTCCTCGAGATGGGGGACGTGTACCGCCTGAGCGGCCGGCGGAAGTTCGCCGCCATCGTGATCCCGTCCACCGTCCCCCACCTCGTGGCCGGCATGAGGGTCGGCTTCGGCCTGGCCCTCAAGGTCTCGGTGGTCGCGGAGATCTTCGGCGTCACCTCGGGGATCGGCTACGTCATGAACGTGAGCCGCGAGGTCCTGGCGACCCAGATGGTCTTCGCCTGGGCGCTCGTGATGATCGCCATCATGCTCGTCACCGACAAGCTCGTCTTCGACGGGATCTCGCGCCGGCTCGCCCGGTGGCGCTGAAGCTCGCCGTCTCCGGCGTGGGGAAGGACTTCCTCATCCCGGTGCTCGACTCGGTCTCGTTCGGCGTGGAGGCGGGGGAGCTGGTCTGCCTGCTGGGGCCGAACGGGTGCGGCAAGACCACGCTCCTGCGCATCATCGGTGGCATGGAGCCGCCCACGCGGGGCACGGTCTTGCTCGACGGCCAGGCCGTGGACATCCGGCACGCGCGCCGGATCGGCGTCGTGTTCCAGGAGGACCGGCTCCTGCCCTGGCTGACCCTCCGGGACAACACCGCGCTGGTCCTCGAGCCGCTCGGTCTCGGCCGGGCGGCGCGCCAGGCCCGCGCCCTGGAGTACCTCGCCCTGGTCGGGCTGCGGGGCTTCGAGTCCTACTACCCGGGGCGCGTCAGCGGCGGCATGCGCCAGCGCGCGGCGATCGCCCGCGCGCTCGCCATCGAGCCCGACCTGCTCCTGATGGACGAACCCTTCGGCGCCCTCGACGCCCAGAACCGCCGCATCATGCAGGCCGAGGTCAAGCGCATCTGGTCCCGGACCGGCCGCACGATCCTCTTCATCACCCACTCGATCGAGGAGGCGGCCGACATCGGCACGACGCTCGTGATGCTCTCCGCGCGCCCGTCGCGTGTCCGCGCCCTCGTCAGGAACGACGGCGCCGTGGCGCGCGCCGCGCTCGTCGACGACCTGAACGCGATGATCATGGAAGAGGTGGAGAAGCAGCAGCGCGACACGTGACCGGCGCGCGCCCCCGCCACGCACCAGGGATTCGAGGACCGGGAACAGCGGAGAGGGACAGGGCTCTGAGCGACCTCCGGACATCTCGCCGCGACCGTGTTCCTCCTCAGGCTCTTACCTTCTCACGCCGTCGCCCACTCGGCCGACAGCACCTCCGCCTGCTCCAGCACGGTCTGCGTCGCCTTCTCCTGCTTGTCCGGCGGGTAGCCGTGCTTGCGCAGGATGCGCTTCACGAGCACGCGGAGCTGAGCGCGGACGTTCTCCCGCACGGTCCAGTCGATCGTGACGTTCGCACGAACCGTCGCGACAAGCTCCCGCGCGATGGTGCGGAGGGTCTCGTCGCCGAGCACCTTCACAGCGCTGTCGTTGGTCTCGAGCGCGTCGTAGAAGGCCAGCTCCTCCTCGGAGAGGCCGAGGTCCTCGCCACGCCGCTCGGCTTCGCGCATTTCCCGGGCCAGCCCGATCAGCTCCTCGATCACTTGCGCGGCCTCAATGGCCCGGTTCTGGTACCGCCGCAGCGACTGCTCCAGCATCTCGGCGAAGGAGCGAGCCTGCACCACGTTCTTGCGCCGCCGCGTGCGGATCTCGCCGGACAGCAGCTTGCGGAGCAGTTCCACGGCGAGGTTGCGCTGGGGCATCCCCTTCACCTCGGCCAGGAACTGCTCGGACAGGATGGAGATGTCGGGCTTGGCGAGCCCCGCGGCGGCGAAGATGTCCACCACCCCGCCGGACGCAACGGCGCGGGAGACGATCTGCCGGACGGCCAGATCGAGCTCCTCTTCGGTCTTTGCCTCGCCAGGGGCGCGCTTGGCCAGGCTCGCGCGCACCGCCTGGAAGAAGCCGACGTCGTCCCGGATGCGTAGCGCCTCCTCGTGCGGCACGGCGAGCGCGAAGGCCTGCGACAGCTCCAGCACGGCCCGGAGCAGCCGGTCCTTGCGGCCCACTTGCGCCAGGATGTGCTCCTGCGCGGGCGGCAGAAGGCCCAGCCGCTCGGCCGGCGCCCCCGTCACCCACTTCGACCAGTCGAAGCCGTGAAAGAGACCGCAGCAGACCTCGTGCTTCT
>CAZWXA010000536.1:0-2601 GCA_964637755.1 uncultured bacterium
CCGAAGGGCAGTTCGACGCCGTCGGCGAGCACACAGTTCACGTACACCATGCCTGCCTCGATGCTGTCGGCGACGCGGCTGGCCTGCTCCCGGTCGGTGGTGTAGAGGTAGGAGCCCAGGCCGAACGGGGTGTCGTTCGCGATGCGCACGGCGTCGGCCTCGTCCTCCGCCCGGTACACCTGCGCGACGGGCCCGAAGAACTCCTCCTGGGAGGCGGGGTTCTCTGGAGCGATGTCCGCCAGGACGGTCGTCGGGAAGAACGCGCCGTCGCGGGTGCCGCCGTGCACGAGTGTCGCGCCGTGCCCGACCGCGCGCTTGACCTGTTCGTCGAGCCCTTCGGCGGCCTTCAGCGAGGACAACGGGCCCAGCGCCGAGTCGTCCGAGGTCGGGTCGGTCGCCTCGACCTCCGCGAGCTTCGCGGTGAACTTCTCCAGGAAGGGTTCGTACAGATCGTCGGCGACGATGAAGCGCTTGGCCGCGTTGCAGGACTGGCCGCTGTTGTCGAGTCGGGCATCGACCGCGTTCTGCACGGTGGCGTCGAGGTCGTCGGTCGACAGCAGGATGAAGGGGTCAGCGCCGCCGAGCTCGAGCACGACCTTCTTCAGGTGGCGCCCGGCGATCTCGGCGACCGCGGCGCCGGCCCGCTCGGAGCCGGTGAGCGAGACGCCCTGCACGCGCGGGTCCGCGATGATCTGTTCGACCTGGTCGTGGGAGGCGTAGATATTCACGTAGGCGCCAGCCGGGAAGCCCGCGTCGAGGAAGATCTGCTGTTGCGCGGCAGCGGACTCAGGGCACTGCTGGGCGTGCTTCAGCAGGATCGTGTTGCCGATGATGAGGTTCGGACCGGCGAAGCGGGCGACCTGGTAGTAGGGGAAGTTCCACGGCATGACGCCGAGCAGCACCCCGAGCGACGAGCGGCGGACGACCGCAGAGCCTTCGCCCGCGAGGAGCTTGATCGGCTCGTCCTTCAGGAACTCCGGCGAGTTGTCGGCGTAGTACTCGTAGATCGCCGCGGCGAATTCGGCCTCGCCGAGGGCCTGCGCGATCGGCTTGCCCATCTCGCGCACGATGAGCTCCGCCAGCTCCTGGCGGCGCTCGTTGTGGAGTTCGCTGACGCGGCGCATAAGGGCCGCGCGCTCCTCGACCGTGGTCTCCTTCGACCAGGTGCGGTGCGCTTCGTCTGCTGCGGTGATCGCGGCTTCGAGCTCGGCGTCGGTGAGGGTGTCGTAGGTCTTGACCGTTTCACCGGTGGCGGGGTTGGTTACGGCGTATCCCATCGCGTCCATCTCCTTGTCTGTGGTCTAGCCCAGTCTTGCGATCGCCTCATCGGTCGATCGGCGCGTCCGAGTGGGCCGCTCGAGCATGGCGAAACCCTACAGGAGCTGGGGGAATCAGATCCAGGCTGTTTCCGGGACTTGTGCGTTCAGCGATCTGAGGAGCGTTGGGCTCGGTCCCCAGGTTGGCTGAGTGAGACACACTCGATGGATTCGGCCAACAGAGGAAGCCCAGCGAGCGGTCCGTCCTGGATCGTGTCGGCCTCCGCCAGAGCCTCCTCGACGGGTCGCGTCGACACGACCGCGTTGATCAGCCCGTTGTGCCGATCGATCCGCTCGTACGCCGAGGCGATCAGATCGCGCGCAGCGACGGTCCGGAGCGTACCTTCCGGACTCAGTATCCGGGGGTACTTCGAACGTGCCGCCTGATCGTCAGGGGATCGGGACCACGCGACGCGGACGCGACGGCGGGGTTACCAGGCGGACGCCGAAAAGGAGGTGTTCACCTCATCCACGGTCGATGCCCCGGCCCACAAGATCTCGGCCTCGATGACTGGTTCGGGGCGCGTCGGAAGCGCTAGCCGCGGCCGCGCAGGCGCGAGCGGAGCGCCCGCTGGTCGGCCCGAGCGGCGAGGTAGGCCTGCCACCCGGGGATCCCGTTGACCCCTCCACCCGCGTGCGTCGCCGACGACCCGTGGTACAGGCCCGCGATCGGCGTCCGGTAGTCGGCGAATCCCGGCGAAGGTCGCATGTGGAACAGCTGATCCATGGTGAGCTCGCCGTGGAAGATGTTCCCGCCGATCAGGCCGAGTTCCTGCTCCATGTCGTACGGCCCGATCACCTGACGGTCGATCACCGCGCCGCGGAAGTTCGGCGCGAGCTCGGTGTAGCCGTCGATCGCGCGGTCCGCGTACGCCTCGAGCTCCTCATAGTGTGGCTCTTCGCTCCACTCGTGGGGTACCCACTGGCTGAACATCGAGAAGAAGTGCACGCCCTCGGGCGTGAGGTCGTGGTCGATCGTGGTCGGGATCGCTCCGTCGACGAACGGGCCGGTCGCGCCCTTGTGCTCGAGGTGCGCGTCCTGGAACGCCCGCTCCGCGTACTCGCGCGACAGGCAAAGCTCGACCGACCCGGTGTGGTGGTCCTGGAGATTGGTGCCGGGGTCGGCCGTGAAGTTCGGGAGCTCGCTGAGCGCCACGTTGATCTTCACGACACCAGATCGGCTCTTCCACCGTTCGATGTCGAACACGAAGTCCTCGGGGAGCTCCCGGCGGTCGACGAGATCGAGGAACCCGACCTTTGGATGGACGCAGCTCACGACGACGGG
>CAZWXA010000537.1:0-2598 GCA_964637755.1 uncultured bacterium
GTCTTCTGCTCGATCGAGATCGCGGGCGACAGCCCCTCGATGGAGTCGACGTCGGGCTTCTCCATCTGCTCGAGGAATTGCCGCGCGTAGGCCGAGAGCGATTCCACGTAGCGGCGCTGGCCCTCGGCGTAGATCGTGTCGAACGCGAGCGACGATTTCCCGGAGCCGGAGAGCCCCGTGATCACGACGAGCTGGTCGCGGGGGATCTCGAGGTCGATGTTCTTGAGATTGTGCTCGCGGGCGCCCTTGATGAGGATGCGGTCGCTGGCCATGCCCGTCTATTCTGTCAGGCGGCGCGCGGACGAGCAAGCCGGCGCACCAGCCCTGCCCGGTCTCCCCGTCGCCGGCGGGTTCTGTCAGGCAGCCCGCGCGCGGACAAGCCGGAGCGCGACCCACGCGGCAGGAGCGGCGAGGAGCGCGGGATGCGCGGTGAGCCCCTCGGCGATCGCGCCCGCGACCTCGTGGCCGCCGAGCCCGACCAGCGCGAACACCGCGAGCCCGGTCGCGCCCGCGACGGCCTGCGCGCGCGGCGGCGTTCCGGCCGGCGCCCCGGCCAGCGGCGCCAGCGTCGACGCGACGATTCCGAGCGCGACCACCAGCAGGCTCCACGGGTCGCGCGGCCAGAGGCTCGCGACGACGGCCACACCGAAGACACCCGCCCAGAGCGGGATGTCCCGGCCCAGCTCGCCGCCCGAGCGGTCGAGTGCGGCGATCCGCTCCCGGAGACCCGAGGCGGTCGCGGCGAAGAGACCGATCAGGGCAGCCAGCACGACCCCGCCCAGGCGCGACGCCGAGGGGCCGCCGATGGCGAGCGCGGGCAACTGGACCAGCGAGCCCGCGCGGAGGGCGCCAAGGAACAGCTCGGGCGCCGACCGTGCCGCGTAGATCGCCCAGCCGAGCGTCCACCCGACGCCCGCGAGCAGAAGCGCCAGTCCGAGGGCTGCCTCCGCGCGCGTGGTGGGGGCCCCGATCCGCAGCAGCGGCAAGCCGCCCGCGACGAACGTCAGGGCGAGTCCGAGCAGCTGGATCGCCAGCGCCAGGGGCGACAGCCGCGAGGTCGGGTCAGCCCAGGTCGCTCCCGAGAGCGGCCCGCCCGGCACGCGCTTGCCGCTCTCGAGGATCAGTCTGGCCCCGGCCCGATATGCGAGACGATCGCCGGGCCGGAGCGTCATCGTCGCTCCAGGCTCCGGGCGCCATTCCTGAACGGTCGGGGTGCGGCCGTCCGACACGATCACGCTGAAGACGCTGTGGTCCGCGGCCCTGAGCGTGTACGGCTCCGTGAAGATCAGCGTTCCCGCCGTCGGGAACGTCCCGCCCGACGTCACCCAGGGGCTGTCCGGCGCCAGGCGAAACGGGGAGCCGGACGCGACCTCCGACCACGCTGTCATCGGCCCGACGCCCGACGCGTGGGCTACCGCGGCCAGGGCCAGCCACACGAGCGCGAGGGCAGCAGGCACGAGCAGCGGCCACCACCGCTCGGCCGAGGGCACGATCGTCAGCGCGAAGGCCAATCCGGCCGCGATGACGACGCCGTGCCAGCGCTCGGCCCCGAGCGTGCTCGCGGCATCGCCGATCAGGAGCAGGTTCGCGGTCAGCAGGAGCACGACGGCGAGCACGGTCAGGACCACGACGAAGAGGTTCGTGTCCTCGGCAGGCTCGCCCCGCTCGCCGAGCAACGCCATGCAGGGGGCCAGGACCACGAGCAGTGCGAGCAGGACACCCAGCGGCGCGCCCGCATACAGGTGCGCGGCCACGCCGAGCAGGAGGACCGGGCTCAGCCAGAGCCCGCAGAACCGGAGCGCGGTCAACCCCGGATGCTCGGGGTCAGGGGGCGGGAAGCGCGTCGCTGGCCATCTCGACCTCTCGTTCCCGGCTCGCGTCCCGCCTCACGTCCCACCCCGCGTCCGGCGGCACCTCGCGGAACGCCGGCGCCCAGCGCCCTCTCGAGGGAATGGCAACCGACTCCACGCCGCGCAGGCGAGCTCCAGGCTCATGACGGCCTACCCCGACTCGAAGGCCGCATGGCAGCCAGGGTGACGAGCGCGGCGGCGACCGGGGCGACGACACCGCCGTAGAGCCAGAGGAGGTTCACACCGGCGACACGCACCGGCCCCGCAGGCAGCGGCCCGAGCACGAGCAACGCGAACCCGGCAAGCAACAGCCCGAGCGCGACGCGCGCGATCCGGAGCCGGTACACGGTCTTGACGCGTCTCTTCACGCGCCCATTCTAGCCCAGGCCCCGCAACCCCCGGCGCCCGCGTCCGTCTTCCGATACACGAAGACCGCCGTGCCGCGTCCACATCAGCGTCACACCACAACGCGCTTCCTCCAAAACGCGCCGCTTTTGACATCGCGCGCCTCCGGGGGCTACGCTGCCGGTCATGCTGCTCGAGCGAGCACAGGAGTCCCTCCGAGCCGCTGAGGTCTGCCTGGAGGCGCAGCTCGTGAACTCTGCGGCCAGCCGCGCCTACTACGCCATGTTCCAGGCCGCGCAAGTGGCGCTGGAGGCCGCCGGCGTCGGCCGAGCCCAGTGGAGCCATCCGGCTCTCCAGGCAGCCTTCACGACCGAGCTGATTCACCGCCGCAAGGCCTACCCGG
>CAZWXA010000538.1:0-2591 GCA_964637755.1 uncultured bacterium
GGACGACGGCGTTCTTCTGGGCGTCCACATGGAGAGTGACGGCGCAGCCGACGCCACAGTAGGGGCAGACTGAGTCCACGCTCTTGAGCTCGCGCCGGGGGCGTAGCGGAGCCGTCAGCGGCTTGTGCGTAAGCGCGCCGGTGGGGCAGACGGAGGCGCACTCGCCGCACGCGACACACGTGCTCTGGCCCATCGGGCTGTCGAGGTCGAAGGCGATCCGGGCGGTGTAGCCCTTCCCCGTCCGGCCGATCACGTCGTTCCCCTGGATCTCGTCGCAGGCGCGGATGCAGCGGTCGCAGAGGATGCAGGCGGCGTGGTCCACGGCGATGACTGGCGAGGAAGCGTCCTGGGGCCGGCCGTTGCCCCGTGGAATAGTCAGATACTCAGGCCTGACCCCAAGTTGGCGGGCGAGGGCGAGGAGGAGGTCGTCGCCCGTCGTCTTCTCCCGGAGCGACTCTCCTGGATAGTCGGACAGGAGAAGCTCGGTCAAGGTCTTCCGGCAACGCTCGACCTTGTCCGAGCGCGTGTGGACCGTCATGCCGTCCACGGCCGCGCGGACGCACGAGGCCGTGAGGACACGCTCGCCCACGTCCACGACGCACATCCGGCAGACTCCCGCCGGGCGGAGGCGCGGGTCGTGGCAGAGCACCGGGATCTCGATCCCGGCCTCGCGCGCGGCCTCCCAGATCGTCGTCCCTTCGGGGACGCTGACCTTGCGCCCGTCGATGGTGAACGCGACGCTCATCGGTTCAGTTCCTCAGGCCAGACCTTGAGCACTGAGGTGAGGGGATTCAGCGCGACTTGGCCGAGGCCGCAGATGGACGTCTGAGCGAGGGTCTCCTCGAGCCCCGGCAGGAGTTCCCTGAGCGTCCCGTCCCCCTTGCCGGCCAGGATCCGGTCGAGCATCGCGACCACCTTCTCGGTCCCGGTGCGGCAGGGGACGCACTTGCCGCACGATTCGTTGCGGAAGAAGCGCACGACATTGGCCGCGACTCCGAGCATGTCGGTCCCTTCCGCCACCGCCACGAGGGCCCCGGAGCCCAGCATGCTCCCCGCCGCCTGGACAGAGGCGAAGTCGATCTCCACACCGGCCTTGTCCGCGGGGAGGAACTGGGAGGACGCGCCGCCGGGAGCGAAAGCCTTGAGCCGCTTGCCTCCCTTGACGCCCCCGGCCATTTCAATCAGCTCGACCACCGTGGTCCCCATCGGAATCTCGTACACGCCCGGCCGCTCGACGTCGCCCGATACCGCCATCGCCTTGAGGCCCTGGTGTCCCCGAATACCGTGGGCTTTCCACCAGTCGGCGCCCTTCTTGAGGATCGCCGGGACCATGGCGAAGGTCTCGACGTTGTTGATGAGCGTCGGCTTCCCCCAGAGGCCGCGGCTGCCGGGATACGGAGGCCTGTTCCGCGGCTCGCCGCGCTTGTCCTCGAGGGCCTCGAGGAGCGCCGTCTCCTCGCCCAGGATGTACCCGCCGGGGGAGAGGAAGATCTCGATCGGGGTTCGCGCCTGGCGGATCGCCTCTTCGAGTCGGGCCGAAACGTGCTCGTACTCGGGGCGGAGGTAGATCCAGCCGCGCTCGGCGCCGACAACGCTCGCGGCCAGGCACATGCCCTCCACAATCAGGTGAGGCAGCTCCTCGAGGAGGACGCGGTCCTTGAACGTGCCGGGGTCGCTCTCGTTGGCGTTGCAGATGACGTACTTCGGCGTGGCAGCTTCCTTCCGGACCAGCTCCCACTTGAGCCCCGTCTGGAACCCCGCGCCGCCCATCCCGCGGAGGCCGGCGGCCTTGAGCGTGGCGATCACCTCATCCGCGCGCTGGGCCCACGCCGGATAGACGGAGAACGGCTCGCCGCCCTCGGCGTAAGGGTCGATCCGCCACTGACGGCGTGCCCCGGGCACGTCGTGATGCTTCTCGGGATTCCTGGCCAGCTCGGCGATGCGTTCGGAGGCGACGGCGCCGACGGCGAGGCCGTTGACCATCGCGGCGGGAGCCCGGTCGCAGCGGCCGAGGCAGGAAACTTGTCTGACCTCCACGTCCTTCTCGCCGGCGAGGAGCGCTTTCACCTTCGCTCTCCATGCCTCGCCGCCGGCGAGGAAGCAGGAGACGTCCCGGCAGAGGGCGACCTCCACTCGGGGCGGGGGAGTCGTCCGGAAGTGAGGATAGAACGAGACCACTTCCTGGAGCCGGTAGAGCGGGACGCGGAGCCTCACGGCCGCCTCTTTGAGGCTGTCTTCACTCAGGTAGCCGCGCTCGGCCTGGAGCCGGTTCAGCTCCGCGATCAGGCTCATCGGGTGGCGTAAGGGAGCGGATCAGTCAGGCTGGCCTCTCTGAACCCCTTGAGGCGGAGAGCGCACGAGTCGCACAGGCCGCAGGCCCGGCCGTCCGGCGCCGGCTCGTAGCAGGACCACGTGAGCTCGAAGTCCACGCCGAGGGCGTGGCCCTTCTTGATGATCTCGGCCTTGGTCAGCCTGATCAGCGGCGTGTGGATCTTGAAGCGGCTCTTCCCCTCGACGCCCGCCTTCGTCGCCAGGCTGGCGAGGCGCTCGAACGCCTCGATGTACTCGGGGCGGCAATCGGGATAGCCGCT
>CAZWXA010000539.1:0-2585 GCA_964637755.1 uncultured bacterium
GGCGTCAACATCATGAAGGGCTACATGGCCTCCGGGCAGTTCAGCCGCGGCAAGGAGAACATCCGCGCCGACGGCTGCATCGTCATGGTCGGCAACTTCGACGTGGACGTCGAGCAGCAACAGAAGATCGGCCACCTCCTGAGCCCGTTGCCCCCGGAGATGCGAAACGACACGGCGTTCATGGATCGCCTGCACGCCTTCGTGCCGGGCTGGGAGTTCCCGAAGCTCAATCCGACCGACCACTTCAGCGATCACTTCGGCCTCGTGAGCGACTTCCTGAGCGAGTGCTGGAGCCGGCTGCGTTCGAGCAACCGTGTCGGCGTGATGCAGGCGCGTGTCCATCTCGGCGGAGCCCTCTCGGGCCGCGACATCGAGGCGGTGAACAAAACGGTCAGCGGCTTGACCAAACTCCTCTTCCCCGACTCTGAGATGGCGATCTCCGATGCCGACCTGGAGTGGATCGTCCGGTTGGCGCTAGAGTCGCGGCGACGCGTGAAGGAGCAGCAGAAGCGCTGCTTCAAGAGCGAGTTCCGCAACACCCACTTCAGTTACATCTCGGGCCCGGACGGCATCGAGCAATTCGTCTCCACTCCGGAGCTGCACAGCGACGAGGCGATCGAGGGCGACCCGCTTCCGCCAGGGCAAGTCTGGGCGGTCAGCCCCGGCAGCGCGGAGGCCGGGCCGGGCCTATACCGGATCGAGGTCACGAGCGGGCCCGGCGGCGGCGTGAGGATCCTCAACCAGCCGACACCTCCAGCCTTCCGGGAGAGCGTCAGGGTCGGCGAGCAGAACCTCTATACGCGGGCGAAGGAGCTGGTCGGTGATCGCAATCCTCGGGAGAACGAGTTCACCCTGCAGATGCGGGCCATGGATGCCGACAAGAGCGGAGTCGGACTCGGACTGCCGGTCCTCGTTGCGCTCTGCGGGGCCCTGCTCGGACGAAACACACGCGGTGGAACGATCGTCGTTGGAGCACTGAATCTCGGCGGTTCGATCGAGATGATCCCGAACGCCGTCCGCATCGCAGAGCTGGCCGTTGACAAGCAAGCGCAAACGCTGCTGATGCCCGTCGCGGCGCGCCGGCAGCTTAACGAGCTTCCCGACGAGCTGTGGACCAAAGTGAGCATCGAGTTCTACAGGGACGCTTCCGACGGCGTGTTCAAGGCGCTGCTGGACTGATCAGACCCTGGGGCCACCACGGTCCGGCGCGTCCTCCTGCCCCTGATCAAGCCCGCGGTAGTCGGCGCGCTCGTCTACGGCTTCGTCCGCTCCGTCACGACCGTCAGCGCGGTGATCTTCCTCGTGTCCGGCGACACCGACTGGCGACGACCTACATCATCGGCCGCGTGGTCAACGGCGACT
Organism: uncultured bacterium; assembly: GCA_964637755.1. Classification (GTDB taxonomy): domain Bacteria; phylum Methylomirabilota; class Methylomirabilia; order Rokubacteriales; family CSP1-6; genus AR9. The sequence goes on from CAZWXA010000539.1 coordinate 1,363, forward strand.
ACGGTGTGGCCATTGCCTACACGGCCGTGCTCATCGTGCTCATGGTGGCGGCCATGCTCGCCATCCAGGGGCTTGTCGGCGTACGCGTGATGGCGACGCGCACCGCGGAGAGCGCCTCCTGACCGCGGCGCCGGGGGCGGGGACCATCGAGCTGCGCGCGGTGACCAAGCGCTACGGCGCCGCGGCGGTGGTGGACCGCGGGTCCGTCACGATCGAGGCGGGCTCGCTGGTCACCCTCCTCGGGCCCTCCGGCTGCGGGAAGACGACGACGTTGAGAATGATCGCCGGGCTGGAGACGCCGAGCGACGGCCAGGTCTTCATCGGCGGGCGCGACGTCACCACGTGGGCGCCGGCAGCGCGCAACGTCAGCCTGGTCTTCCAGTCCTACGCCCTGTTTCCCCACCTCACGGTGCTCGACAACGTCCCTGCGGGCCCCGCGCTCATGGTGCGCGCCCGGCCGCGGCGCGGGCGCGCGAAGCGCTGGCCCTCGTCGGGCTCAGCGGTCTGGAGGCGCGGCTGCCCGAGCAGCTCTCGGGCGGCCAGCAGCAGCGCGTGGCGCTGGCCCGGGCGCTCGTGCTCGAGCCGGCTGCGCTCCTGTTCCACGAGCCGCTGTCCAACCTCGACGCGCGGCTGCGCCGCCGAGTGCGCGACGAGATCCGCGCGCTGCAGCTCCGGCTCGGACTCTCCGTCGTGTACGTGACGCACGATCGCGAGGAGGCCCTGGCGGTGTCGGACCGCATCATCGTGATGGGCGGTGGACAGATCGTGGAGCAGGGCCCACCCCGTTCGAGTCACCCGGCACGCGGGCCAGTCGGTCTACGGGCAACTCAGCCAGCATCGCGGCCAGATCGGCGAGCTGGTGGCCACGGTCAACAACCCGACGTACCCGATGATCCGCTTCGCGACCGGCGACCTGACGGTCGTCTCCGACGAGCCCTGCCCCTGCGGGCGGACCGCGCCGCGGACGCTCGGCTGGCGCGGGCGCGCGGACGAGGTGACGAAGGTGCGGGGGATGTTCATCCACCCGCGACAGGTCGACGAGGTCGCGGGCCGCGGCGGCGGTGTCGCCCGTTGCCAGGCCGTGGTCGGCCGGGACGGGCACCAGGACACGTTGACGCTCCGGGTGGAGCTTGCGCCTGGCGCCGATGGCACGGGGGTGTCGGCGGCGCTCCAGTCGGCGATCCGCGACATCATGAAGCTCCGGGGGACCGTCGAGATCGTCC
>CAZWXA010000540.1:0-2583 GCA_964637755.1 uncultured bacterium
CGAATGTCCACGCCCACTCCGCGCGCCCGATCTCCGGCGCAGCCCGCGGCGACCGTCGAGATGGTGCGGGCCCTCGCCACGGAGCAGACCGATCGCCAGATCGCCACCACGCTCAACGGGCGCTGGCTGCGCACGGGGACCGGGCAGCCCTTCCACCGCGTGAGGGTACAGGTCCTCCGGCAGGCGTACGGGATCCCGAGCTTTGCGGAGCACCTTCGCGGCGCCGGGTGGCTGACGGCCCCGGAGATCGCCACTCACCTCGGCGTCCACCACACGACCGCCAAGCGCTTCGCGGGCGAAGGGGTCCTGCGCGCCGTGCGAGCCGACGATAAAGGCACGATCCTCTTCGAGCCGCCGACCGGGCCGCTCCCGCGGGCCCATCCCGGGAAGCGTTTCCGCGATCGCCGGGCCTACCCCCAGTGTGCGTCGCACACACGGAAAGGAGTGCAGTATGAAGCCTGAGCCTTGTCCCGCGGGTGCGCCGGCCGGGCGGGCAGAATCACGGTGCCGTAGTGCTGGGCGAACTCCTCGTACGTGCGCTGCAGCCCGGGCTCATAGCGGCACGAGACGACGCCGCCGCTCTTGAGCTGGTCGCAGACCACGGCGGTGGTGACCCCGCCAAAGAACTGGAAGGCGCGCTGATGGCTCGCGAGCCAGTCCGGGACCTGCTGGGTGCGGGTCGCCTCGGCGTAGGTGTAGTTCGAGGCGCCGAGGACGGCGACGAAGAGCTCGACCTCGGTCACCTCCCCGGTGGCGGCCTCGATGAGCCGGGGCTTTTTGCCGGCGTAGTCGACGAAGCACTTGTCGCCGGCGTGGTGGACCTGGCGCATCGACAGGCCCCGACGGTGGAGCCAGCGCCGGTAGAGCTCGCAGAACTGGGTGTAGCGGTAGCCGTCCGGGTGCTGCTCCAGGTACTCCAGGTGGAGCAGCTCGAGGGTGACGCCGGGCTTGTGCCGCTCGGCGTGCAGGGCCGCGCCGTCGGGCACGGGCCGCTGGGGCGTGGGCGACGTCGGCGGCCCGTACAGGCGGGCCGCCAACACCTCGTCGCTGAGCGCCTCGACCTGAGGCCAGTCCAGCCCGGCGGCGCGGGCTCGTCGCTCGACGCCGGAGACGGTCCCCAGGCCGGCCCCCAAGTGCTGGGCCACCTCCCGGTGGCTGCGCCCCAGGGTCCACTTCTGCCGCAGGATCTCGCGGATCTGCCGCATGGATAGTCGCTCGGCTGCCATCGCGCCCCTTTCTGGCTCGGGGCGGACGGCGCACTGGACCACCCAGCGTCGCTGCCCTTCAGGCGCCCGCCCCCCTGAGGGGACAGGGTCGCCTGTTCACGATCACCGATCTAGGTGTTCACCATGCCGATCTGGGTGTTCAGCATGAGCGATCCCGGTGTTCACCTTGCTCCGATCTGAGTGTTCACGTTGGACCGATCTGGGTGTTCAGCTTGGACCGAAACGCGCAGGATGACGACGCAAGCTGCGCCCTCCACGCGGCCTTCGCGGCTTCCAGATGGGGCGCCCCTCGACTTCGCGCCCAACAACGAACAGGGCGTGGTGTACCTGTTTTCCCATCTCGCTCGCCGCTGTTTCGGACTCCGGGTGGAAAGGGTGCAGGCCGGGTATCCGGACTGCCTCGCCTACAAGGACGGCAAGCGCGTCCGGATCGAGTTCGAGTATCGCTCACGCAACTTTGCCGTTCACCGTCATGATCCGCTTGGATGCGACTGGATCGTGTGCTGGATCCACGACTGGCCGGCGGCCCCGTCACGTCTTCGTGTCGTTGAGCTCCGCAAGCAGTTCGGTCTCGGCTTCAACGTCTGGTTCCAGCCGGTTGCAGGTGAGTACCGTGAGATACTCGCCCGCACGAGCTCTCACGACTCGTGGAGTGTTCCAAGCCAGGCAATCGACGGAGACTTGCTACTCTTCTACCGCACGGCCCCGGACAGTTTCATCCGAGACGTGTTCCGCCTCAGTGGCCCTGTCGGCCACCTCCGAGCCGGGTGGAAGCCCGGGAAGGACTGGATGGCACCGATCCGTAGAGTGGCGACGCTTGCCGCTCCGCTCCACCTCGCCCAGCTCAGGCAGCACCCGGTCCTTCGGCATGCAGGCTTCGTGCGCGGTTCAATGCGCGGTCGCTATCGCGGCACGGAGTACTGGCCCGACCTATACGCCCTCATCGTGGGCACGAATAGCGTGCTGGCAAAGAGGCTTCGAGCCTTCGGCCCGGAGCGCTTGTCGTGACCAGCGTTGGAGCGGCGACGCAGCTGCCGAACAACCGCGTCAACCTGACGGTCCGTGCCGTTACGGCGCTTGCAGAAAGCGCAAGCGCCGCGCCCGTCCGGCCCGCAGGTTACGCGGATCGTTAGCCGCACGAGGAATGGTAATGAACGATCAAACGAAGGGCTTTCGTGAGACCGCGAAATCGCTGGCTCGGAATCCGCTTGGCATCATCGCGTTGTTCATCGTGCTGGTGTACGGGTTCGCCTCGCTGGTCACCGCCTTTGCGGGAACATTCACTGCCTCGGACCGCCTCCCTCTAATCTACTTCCTCATCTGTTTCCCTATCCTTGTTCTCGGGGTCTTCGCGTGG
>CAZWXA010000541.1:0-2572 GCA_964637755.1 uncultured bacterium
GGTCGTCTCCGCCAGCCGCCGGAGCTGGCTCCGGGCCAGGGCGCAGGTCAGCTCGCCGGGCAGGTACATCCAGCCTGCCACCGTCGCCTGGGAGTCCGTCTCGTCATCCAGCGGATGCTCGGGATCCCACGGGGATGGCGGCCCGAGGCCGTCGAACCTCACGCGCGCCGCCTTCGCCCAGGCGGCCTCGGAATCGGTGACGAAGAGCCCGCCCTCACCCGCCGGCAGGTTCTTCGTGGAGTTGAGGCTGAACGCCGCCGAGGCGCCGAGCGTCCCGACGGCGCGTCCCCGGTAGGTCGCGCCATGGGCCTGCGCCGCGTCCTCGATCACGACGAGGCGGGCTCGCCCGGCCAGGGCCGTGATCGCGTCCATGTCTGCCGGCAGCCCGTGCAGGTGGACGGCAACGATGGCCCGCGTCCGCGGGGTGATCCGGGCGGCCGCATCGGCGGGATCGATGGTGTACGTGGCCGGGTCGATGTCCGCGAACACGGGCGCGGCCCCCTGGTGGACCACCGCGAGGGCCGTCGCGACGAACGAGAGCGCCGGTACGATCACCTCGTCCCCTGGGCTGACCCCGGCCGCGGCCAGGGCCAGGTGCAGCGCCGACGTGCCGCTGTTCGTGGCGAGGCAGAAGCGGGCGCCGACGAAGGTACGGAACTCGCGCTCCAGCGCCTGCATCTCGGGCGCGCCGGCGCCCGAGAGCACGCCGCGATCCAGCACCCGCTGGAGGGCCTCCCGATCGGCCTCGGCGAGCATCGGCCAGCGGCGCGGTCTCACCCGGCCGCCCGGTTGGAGTAGAGCTACCGGGATCCGAACCGCCCGAGCACGTGGAGTGACTGGCGAGGCGGCAACGCGACCACGCTCGCCTCGGGCGGGCGTGGGCTCACGAGGAACACACGCGCGCGACCGGCCGGCCAGGAGGCCCGCCGGCTCACCGGAACGACCGCGTGAGCTCGAGGCGGAAGAGGTGGTCGATGCCGTTGTCGCCGGACTTGAAATTGCGGTTCTCCACGTCCATGACCTGGTACTGCCCGAAGAGCGAGTACCGGTCCCAGAACCGGTACGATAGGTCGATCGCGCCGCCGGTCCGTCGCTCCTTCACGGCGCCGAGGCCCCGGATCGTGCTGCCGATGACGGCGCGGTCCAGCTCCAGGCCGAGCATGACGGCGGGGGTGAGCCGGTTGGTGACCCGGGCATACACGTCCCGGCCATCGGTCCCGATGAAGTGCGAGATCACGTTGCCGCGCGTCCAGTACCCGTCGGTGAACTGGTCGTGGGTGAACGACAGGCCCGAGGTCTCCGCGTACTCCAGCCGCGCCTCGAGACCATCCTGTCCGAGGACACCGATCGCGTGGATACCGATCAGCCGGGAGATCGCCTCGCGGAGCGGGATGAAGTTGCTGTCGCAGCAGGTGTCGTCCCAGCCGAACTCGCCGTACAGGCGGAGGTCCCGGGTCGGGAGGTAGTACCGATCCACGTTCCTGAGCCGGAGGTCCCCGTCGATCGCGAACACGTTGTTATTCCGGAATTGCGGCTCGCGGAGCCGGCTGTCGCCGGACGCCGGGTAGAAGATGGCACGCGGATAGTCCTCGAGGTCGAGGCGGGGCCGATCGTCGCCGTCGAACATGAGCGCGCGACTGATGCCGATCTCGAGGAACGAGAACGGCGCCACGGTGGCGCGCATGCCCGCGAGCTTCGCCCGCCGGTGATCCCGATGCTCCTCGAGCTGGGCGAGGAAGAAGAGGAGCTTCGTCGGCCCGACCCACTTGCCGACCCACGGCAGCTGGAACGGCTCCGCGGCGCCCAGCCTGATCTGGTCCAGCGGCGACGCGTTGCTGGAGAAGACCAGCGAGCCCCGGAGGCCCGGGCCCCACCAGAGGCTGTCCCGCCCCACGAGCAGCTCGACATTGAAAAAGGTCAGCTTCGCGTACCCCGTCACGAGCCGCAGGGCCCCGAACTCCTCGTTCGCCAGGACTTCCGGCTGAAGATACAGGGTCGCGAAGTCCCCGAGCTGCGCGCGACTCTCGAACGTCGCTCCTCCGTTTGCTCCCTCGTGGAACCGGAGCCCCTGGCTGTCGATGAGACGGAGATCCCGGCTCGAATAGCCCGCCCGGACCTGCGCCCGATCGAGGGGGTAGAAGGTGAGGAATCCCGGAGCCGGAGCGGGATCGTCGGCGCCCTTCACGCCCAGGCTCGCCAGCTCGGTCCGGAATTCTCGCGTCAGGCGGTCGAGCACGGCCTCGATGTCGCGGCGGTCGTTGTACTGGCCCGCCTCGTCCCGCCGGATGATGGCGATGGCCGTGGCCACCATGCGCGCTGCCTCGATGCGGCTGAGCGGCTTCGTGCTGAGGAGCACCCGGTCAGCGACGCCCGCCGTCGCCAGTCGCTCGAGATCGTCGTAGATCGAATCCCGATAGACCGCAAAGCCGCCCCAGTTCTTGAGCGGAATGTTGGCGCGGTCGCCGGCGGTCGCCGGCGGGACGCCAACGAGCGCGAGCGCGGCGATCACCGCGAACCACGAACGCATGATCAGGCGGATAGGCGAAGGCATCCCGGCCTCGGGAGACCTGCG
>CAZWXA010000542.1:0-2570 GCA_964637755.1 uncultured bacterium
CTGGGCCATCTGGATCACCGGGCCCATGGGATCGGGCAAGTCGACCGTCGCGAAGGCCCTGGCCGCAGCCTGGGAGGGCCGCGACCGGCCCCTTCGCGTGCTGACCCTCGATGATATCGCCAGGGAGCTCGACGTGGCGTTGCCGCTGACGCCGCCGGTCGAGGCGGTGGCCTACGGGGCGCTCGTGTACGGCGCTCGCCTGCTGACGGAGGCGGGCGTCGCCGTCGTGATCGACGCGGCCTCGCCGCGGCGGGCCTGGCGTGACCGGGCGCGGACGTCGATCCGACACTATGCCGAGGTCGAGCTGGTCTGTCCGCCGGAGATCTGCGGCGAGCGGGCGCAGGCGGAGCGCTGGCGCCCGCATGGTGGGTCGGGGACGTCGGCCTGGGCCGTCGAGCGGCCGTACGAGCGGTCGCTCTCGCCTGAACTGGTGGTCTTCACCGGAGCCATCACCGTCCGGAGCGCGGTCGACGAGGTGGTGCGCCTGGCCGACCGGCTCAGCCGAGCGGCACACGAGGAGCACGAGCGATGAAGATCCGAGAAGTGATGAGCGGCGCCGTCCTGAGCGTGAGCCCGGACACCCCCGTCGCGGACTCGCGGCAGCGCATGCAGCGGGAGCGAATCCGGCACCTGGTCGTGATGGACGGCCAGGCGCTCGTGGGGATCGTCACGGATCGCGATATCCGCCTGAACCTGCCGTCGCCCGCGACGACGCTCTCGATCTGGGAGATCAACGGCCTCCTCATGAAGCTCACCACCGGCGAGATCATGACCCGTTCGGTCGTCACCATCGGTCCCGACGCCGAGGTCCACGAGGCCGCCCGGCTCATGATCGACCACAAGATCGGCGCGTTGCCGGTCACCGAGGACCAGCGGGTCGTCGGCATCGTCACCGAGACCGACCTGCTCCGCGCGCTCATCGTCCTGCACGATCGGAGGACGGTGCCAGCTCGGCTCGGCTAGCCTGGATTACTCATGAACGGCGGCAACTGGGACCGGACGGGTGGCGTGGCGGGCGGGGCGCCCCATGAGGCGAGCCGGGGGACCCCACACCGGGCGGGGGTGGCGAGCCGAATGGGGCTGCCCGCCGCGCCAGGACCCGTCCGCCTCTCGGGTGATCCGTTCATGAATAGTCCGGGCTAGCGAAGAGCGGTTCGCCAGGCTGGCGTCGGTGAGAGTCCTGGTGGTGGACGACGAGCCGGATTTCCTGGCGACCTGCGTCCGCCTCCTGGCGCTGATGGGGCACGAAGCGATCACCGCCACGAACGCGATCGACGCGCTGGCGCGGATCGACGAGGACCGGCCAGGTCTGGTGATGACCCACCTCCGGATGGGGCCCCTCGGCGGCGACGCCGTCGTCGAGCGCGCCCGGCGCGTGAGGCCGGCTCTGCCCGTCATCGTCGTGACGGGGTCCGCGTCCGCCGAGGCCGCCCGTCGCGTGCGCGACACCAACGTCAGGGTGCTCGCCAAGCCGCTCGATCCGGCCGAGCTGAAGGCGGCGATCCAGTGGGCCGTCTCGCGGTCAGGAGCGGCCTCGCTTTGACTTTTCCACGCCGGTGTCCCACTATCCGTGGGAATGACGGGGCGGCGGGAATACGACGCGATCATCGTCGGCGCCAGCTTTGCCGGCCTCGCCGCTGCCAGGCGGTTGAGGGGCGAGGTGCTGCTCCTCGATCGGCACGAGGTCGGCGCGGTGCAGACGTCGGCGTGCGGCACGCCGCTCTGGGTCCCCCGCTCGCTGGGCGTCGAGGACAGTGTGCTGCAGGTCCACGAGCGTCTCGACCTCCGCACGCCCTCCCGTACGATCAGTTACAGCCTTCGCGAAGTTCCGTTCTGTACGTTCGACTACCGGCGCTTCACGCAGGGCCTGCTGGCGCAGGCTCGCGTGACGTTCGAGCGCACGGCCGTGACCGGGCTCGACGAGGGCGCCGTCGTGACCGCCTCGGGGCGCTTCAGGGCGCCGGTGGTCGTCGACGCGTCGGGGTGGCGCGCGGTCCTCACGCGGGAGGACGGTGAGGCCCAGCTCGAGCGGAACTACTCGTTCGGGCTGGAGGCGCCCACACCGCTCGATGACGACCGGCTGACCCTCGTTCTCGACGAGCGCGTGATGCGGCGGGGCCTGGGCTGGATCTTTCCCGTCGGCCGCGGCAGCCTCGTCGGGCTCGGCAGCTACGTCGGCGCCTCCAGGCTCGGGCCGCCGCTCGGGCGCTTCCTGCAGGACCTCGGCGCGACTGCGGCGGGCTATCACGGGGCCTTCTTCCCAAATCGGCTGGTGAGCCCGACCCGTGGCGGGATCTTTGCCGTCGGCGACGCGGCGGGACAGTGCCTGCCGCTGACGGCGGAGGGCATCCGGCCCGCGCTCTACTTCGGCGACCGCTGCGGGGAGATCATCCAGCGCGTCCTGGACGGCCGGCTCACGCTCGGCGCGGCGCTCGCCGAGTACGAGCGCGTCGTCGACCGGTACCGGCGGGTCTACTCCCTCCTCCGGCGGGTCCAGTGGCTCGCGGCGAACACGCCGACCCGATGGTTCGCGCTCGCGGCCGCCGCCCTCGGCACGCGACCGCTGCTCC
>CAZWXA010000543.1:0-2551 GCA_964637755.1 uncultured bacterium
CGCTGAGGATGACCATCAGCGCGATGATGACGGAGCTGACCACCTGGCCGAAGGCCGCGGAGACGGCGCTGGCGAGCAAGAGGACCAGGACGAGCGGGTTCACCAGGAAGCGGGCGATCTCGCGAACGGCCTCGAAGCGCCGCGGCGGGGCCAGCTCGTTCGGTCCGAAGCGCTCGAGGCGCGCCTCGGCCTCCGCCGTGGTGAGCCCGCTGGGAAGGCTCACCGGCGCGCGCCCAGGGGCGGCGAAGGCGCGGCCGGCGCCACCCGGATGCGGGCGTCCACGACGGCCGCGCCCGCTTCGTGCACCAGGATGGGGTTCAGGTCCACCTCGGCGATCTGGGCGAGGTCGTCCGCCATCGCGCTCGCCCGGAGCAGCGTCTCCTCCAGCGCCCGGACGTCGCACACCGGGGCGCCCCGGTAGCCCGTGAGCAGTGGGTACGTCCGGAGGCTCCGGATCATCTCCCCGGCGTCCTCGCGGGTCAGCGGCGTGAGGCGGACCGCCACGTCACGGAGCAGCTCCACGAGCACACCGCCCGCGCCGCACGCCACGACCGGGCCGAACTGGGGATCGTGCACGACCCCGACGAGCATCTCCACGCCCTTCGGGACCATCCGCTGGACGACGAAGCCCGTGGGGGGATGGCCCAGGGCGCCGAGGCGCGCCGCCATTTCCTCCGCCGCCTTTCTGACCTGATCGGCGCCGCGCAGATTGAGGCGAACCCCTCCGACCTCGGTCTTGTGGAGGATTCCGGCGGCGATCGCCTTCAGCGCCACTTCCCCCCCGATCTCCCGCGCCGCCGCCCCTGCGTCTTCAGGGCCGACCACGACGCGCTGGTCGGCGACGGGAAGCCCGTAGCAGGAGAGCAGCGCCGCCACTTCCCCCGGCGCCAGCCACCCCTCCCCTCGCTGGAGCGCTGTCGCCACGACGGCCGCGGCCTCATCGCGGCGAAGGCCGGTGAGCGACGGAAGCGCCGCCTCCGGCCGCTCGCGCCACTCGCCGTAGCGGGCCGCGCGGGCGAGGGCCAGGGCCGCCCCCTCGGGAAACGCGTACGACGGCAGGCGGAGGTCCGCGCCCCTGAGCTCTTCGGGGACGCCGCGGGCCGACATGAAGACCGTCAGCACCGGCTTCTTCCCGTCGAGGCCGCGCGCGCCTTCCACGATGGCGCGCGCCACGTCGGAGGGACGCGTCACCAGCGGGGGGATGAAGATGACGATCAGCGCGTCCACCGTCGGGTCGGCCGAGACGATGCCGATAGCCTCGCGGTAGTGCTCGGCGGTCGCGGAGGCGATCATGTCCACGGGGTTGGCGACCGCGGCCTCCCGCGGGAGGAGCCGGCGGAGGCGCGCCTGGGTCTCCTCGGTCAGGACGGGGATCTCCAGCCCCTCGGCCTCGCACACATCGGCGCACAGGATGGCGGGGCCGCCCGAATTCGTGATGATGCCCACGCGGCGGCCCCGGGGCGGCGGCTGATGGGCCAGGAGGGAGGCCACGTCGAAGAGCTCCTCGAGGGTATCCACCCGGATGACGCCGGCCTGGCGGAAGAGCGCGTCCACGGTGACGTCGGAGGCCGCGAGCAGGGCGCCGGTGTGCGAGGACGTCGCGCGCGCGCCCGCGGCGGTGCGGCCGCTCTTCACGGCGGCGATCGGCTTGGTCCGCCCGACCCGCCGCGCGAGCCGCGCGAACTTCCGGGGGTTGCCGAAGGATTCGACGTAGAGGAGGATCACGTCGGTCCCCGGATCCGACCCCCAGTAGGAGAGGAGATCGTTGCTGGAGACGTCGGCCCGGTTTCCGATGGAGACGAACGTCGAGATCCCGAGCCCCAGCGAGCTCGCGTAGTCGATGACGGCCAGCCCGAGCGCCCCGCTCTGAGAGAAGAACCCCACCCGCCCCGCCGGCGGCATCCCCGTGGCGAAGGTCGCGTTGAGCCGGACGGCGGGATCGGTGTTCACGATCCCCATGCAGTTCGGCCCGATCAGCCGCATCCCCGCGGCGCGGCAGACCCGCAAGAGCCCCGCCTGCCGCGCCCGTCCCTCGTCGCCGGTCTCGGCGAAGCCGGCCGAGATCACCACCAGCCCCCTGACGCCCTTTCGCCCGCACTGCTCGGCCACCTCGATCACCTTCGCGCCCGGAACAGCGACGACCGCGAGGTCCACGGGGCCCGGAATCACGTCCACGCTGGGAAAGGCCGGCACGCCCTGCACCACCCCCGCGGCGGGGTTCACGGGATACACGGGGCCCGGGAATCCGCAGGCAAGGAGGTTCGCGAAGATCTCGCCGCCGATCGTGCCGCGGTCCCGCGACGCGCCGATGACAGCGACGGCGCGGGGGTTGAAGAACCACTTGAGCGCGTTGGCCGCGGCGATCTCCTCGCGGTGCTCGAAGTGCTCCCGCGCCGCCTCCGTGAGCGAGGTGGGGAACGTCACGGCCACGTGACCCGGCGTGGTGCGCACCTCGACCGGGAACCCCGATTCACGGAACACCTCGAGCATCCGGTAGTTTTCGGGGAGCACCTCCGCCTCGAAGACGCGAATCCCGTTCGCGGCCGCGACC
>CAZWXA010000544.1:0-2550 GCA_964637755.1 uncultured bacterium
GCCGGCCTCTACGCGGCGATGCTCCTCGCCGAGGAGGGGCTCGACGTTGTCGTGCTCGAAGAGGATTCCGCGGTCGGGGTGCCGACCCACTGCACCGGGGTCGTGTCGAGCGAGGCGTACGACCTCTACAAGATCCCGGAGCACGTCGTGCTGCACCGGCCCGCCCGCTGCCTGATCGTCTCGCCGGCAGGAGTGACCGTGGAGTTCGGCAGCCCGGGCGAGCAGGTCACGGTGGTCGATCGAGGCGCGCTCGATCAGGCGCTCGCGGCGAGCGCCGACGCGGCCGGCGCCGTGGTCGTGACCGATTGTCCCGTCGACCACATCCGCGCGGGGGCGAGCCTGGTGGAGGTGTCCACCGCGCACGGAGACAGCGTGCGTGCGCGCGCGCTGGTGCTGGCGTGCGGAGTAACCTACAGGTTTCATGGCCTGATCGGGTCCCGTCCGCCCGAGGCGGTGCTCCACACGGCGCAGGTCGAGGTGGATGCGACGCCGGCCGACGCGCTCGAGATCCACCTCGGGCGGGAGGTCGCGCCCGAGGGGTTCGCGTGGCTCGTGCCGGTCAGGCGGGGCGGCCGGAGCCGGCTGAAGGCAGGGGTACTTCTCCGCGGCGACGCCCGTGCCCACCTGCGCGAGTTCCTCGACCGGCCGGCGGTCCGGTCGCGGCTGTGGGGGCCGCCGGGAGAGCCGGTCCGGCGGCTCCTGCCCGTCAAGCCCGCGCGGCGCACGTACGGCGAACGGGTCCTGGCCGTGGGCGACGCCGCCGGGCTGACGAAGCCGGTCACGGGGGGCGGGATCTTCTACAGCCTGCTCTCGGCCTCGATCGCCGCCCACACGCTGGTGGAGGCCTTGCAGACCGACGACCTCGGCGCCGAACGCCTCGCGCGCTACGAGGCGGGCTGGCGCCGGCGCCTGACCCCGGAGATCCGGACCGCGAGCTGGTTCCGTCATCTGCTCGCCAACCTCACCGATCGCGAGCTCGACGGCTTCGTCGAGGCGATGGCCTCGGACGACGTCCGGAGCGTCATCGCCCGGACGGCGCGCTTCAACTGGCATCGTTCCGCGATCGTGGCCATGCTCCGGCGGCCCGGTATCAAGTCGATCCTGCTCCGGTCCCTGTTCCGGTGAAGGTCCTCGCCGTCCCTCGCCCGCAGCTCCGGTCCTGGCCGGTCCTGACGGACGATGACCGCGCCGCGGTCGGGCGGGTGCTCGATCGGGGCGTGCTGTCGGGCGTCGCCGCGCCCGAGACGCGGGCGCTCGAGGCGGAGTTCGCGCAGCACGTCGGCGCCCGCTTCTGCCTCGCGACGAACAGCGGGACCTCGGCGCTGCACATCGCGCTCGCGGCCGCCGGAGTCGGGCCGGGCGACGAGGTCATCGTGCCGGCGCTGACGTTCATCGCGACCGCGCAGGCGGTGCTGCACCAGGGGGCGGTGCCGGTGTTCGCCGACGTCGATCCCCTGACCTATACCCTGGACCCGGCCGAGGTCGCGGCGCGGGTCACGCCCCGCACCCGTGCCGTCGTCCCGGTCCACCTCCACGGCCTGCCCGCCGACATGGATGCGATCGGGGCGATCGCGGGCCCTGCCGGTCTCGCCGTCATCGAGGACGCCGCCCAGGCGCACGACGCCCGCTACCGTGGCCGCCAGGTGGGGACCCTGGGCGCGATGGCGGGCTTCAGCCTGAACTCGACGAAGAATCTTCCGGCGGGCGAAGGCGGCCTCTTCGTCACGAGCTCCGAGGACCTCTACGCGCGGGCGGCACGGGTGCGATTTGACGGCCTCGAACCGCCGGGGCGGTGGGATCCGCTCCGGCCCCTGGACGACGAGGCCGACGGTCTCGCGACGACGCGGGGATGGATGTACCTGCCCGGCGAGCTGACCTCGGCGCTCGCGCGGGCGCAGCTCCGCAGGCTTCGCGCGACGACCGCGCGGGCTCGGCTCAACGCGGCCCGTCTCTCGGCGCGGCTCCGGGAGCTGCCGGGTCTCGTCCCGCCGGCGGCGCCGCCCGGCCGCACGCACGTCTTTCATAAGTACCGGGTCCGTCTCGATCCGGAACGCGCGGGCGTGCGGCTGCCGGCCCGGATCCTGCGCGACCGCACCCTCGAGGCGCTCCGGGCGGAAGGCGTCGAGGCCGTGCTCTGGCAGACGGTGCCGCTGCCCGCGCACCCGCTGTTCGCTTGCGCCGAGTCGTACCCCGTCGCCGCCGCGGTGCTCGACGGCTCGCTCGTCGTCGGGTCGCAGTCGTATCCGCTCTTCGCCCAGCCCGTCGAGGTGGTCGACGCGTGGGCGGACGCCTTCGAGAAGGTGTGGATGGGAGTCCTGCGCGATGGCTGAGGAGGCGCTGGCCCTGCTCGGCGGGCGGCCCGCGAGATCCACGTTCCTCCCCTACGCGCGGCAGACGGTCGAGCCGGACGACGTCGCCGCGGTTGCGGAGGCGCTCTCGAAGGACTGGATCACGCAAGGGCCGGCGATCGGCCGATTCGAGGCCGAGCTGGCCGCCTTCACCGGCGCGCGACACGCTGTCGCGTTCTCCAGCGGCACGGCCGCCCTGCAC
>CAZWXA010000545.1:0-2534 GCA_964637755.1 uncultured bacterium
GACGGCACGATGGCGGTTCCCAGCGACTACCTGGAGACGATCGCGATCCGTCGCTAAACCGCGCGTGGCCGACGTCCCGTACCTGCTCACGCGCTGAGCCGGGTCCGCCCCGCGACCCTCGACCTCGCCGGGGCCGAGCCCGCCGTCGTCTGCCCCTCGAACTGCGCCCTCCGACTCGAGCGAGCGGCGGCCGGCCACCCCCTCGCCTGGCGAGCGGCGCCCGCCTCGCGACGGGAACTTTCCCGCCGCTTCCCTGTCCTACCTGGCGACCGATCCATTCGCCAGGAGGGCGACGGGCATGACCAAGCGTGAGTTCCTGCGGATGCTGGGTGTGGGAGGATCGAGCGCCGTCATCGGACGGCCGGCGGCGGCGTGGGGAGAGCGGATCAGGCTCCTCGGAGGAGAGCGGGGCCCGGACCCGTCAGAGGTCACCGCCGGCATCAGCCCCGAACTGCGCCGGCTCGCCGAGCGCGTCCGCCCCGGCGAGTCGCGCGCCCACGGCGCGCTCCGCGTGTTCTGGCTCGGCGGCGCGCCCTCGCCGTCCGTGCGGTTCGAGATCACGACGCTCGACGAGGCCCGGTCGGGAGGAGCGCTCCTCTTGACGGAGCGCGACCAGGCGACCGTGCCGGTGCTCCTGGTCGAGAACCGGGGCAAGGCGCACGTGCTCCTGCTGGCCGGCGAGATCCTCGTCGGCGGCAAGCAGAACCGAGTGGTCACGGAGGATATCCTGCTCCCCCCGCAGAGCGGGCCGCTCGACATCCGGGTCTACTGCGTCGAGCAGGGCCGATGGGCCCAGGACAGCCGGAACTTCGAGTCACGGGGCGCGTTCGCGGCGCCCGCCTTGCGCCAGCAGGTGGTCGGCGGCCGGGCGGACCAGGGGCAGGTCTGGGCGGAGGTCAAGAGATACGCGGCCAGGGCACGGGCCTCGTCGCCCACCGCGAGCTACCAGGCGATCCACGACAAGCCCGAGGTGCAGGCCCATCAGCGGAAGGTCGAGCGAACGATCGACCTCCGCGCGGCGCCGGGCGCTGTGGGCGCGGCGGTCTTCGTGGCCGAGACCCTCGCCGGTCTGGATCTGTTCCTCCACGCGGGGCTGTTCGCCCGCGAGTGGCCGAAGCTCCTGAGCGCGTACGCCGTCGAGACGTACGGAGAGCGCTCCGGGACGGACGGAGACGAGTCTCGCCTGCGGGCCACCGTCGAGGACGTCCTGCGCACGTGTTCGCGGGTCGAGGGCTCGCTCCGGCCGAGCCCCGGCATCGGCCGGCTCTTCGAGTTCCGCGTCGAGCGGCTCCAGGGCTCGGCACTCGTCGCCGAAGGGCAGGTGGTCCACGCCGCCGTCCTGTGAACCCGGCCTGGGGTAGAGCTGCACCAGCGACGCGCCCGCGGCTGAGGGCCTGCCACGGCAGCCCATCCCGGCGGCGTGAGCGGGGCTACCCGGAACGTAGTCTCCTTCGGCCCCCCGGGGAACGGCGCCGTGCCCGACGCCGGCCCCGCCAGCGGCCGAAAGCGCCGGCACACGCCACCTCCGCGCCCAGACCCAGCAGGATCAGCGAGGGCGGTCCGGGCACGGTGGTCGCGAAGGCAAAGTGTGCTGGCTCACCAACCTCTCCGCTCAGCGAGATGGGCCGGGCGAAGCCGACCACGAGTTGGTAGCCGGTCGGATCGATGCCCGGGACGGAGAGCACGAGCGAGGAGAAGGAGAGCGGGTCCGGATCGACCCGCGGGAGGCGTGCGAAAGACGTCACCGCCAGCACGTCTAGCGCGAGCACACCTGACGCGATCGCCGCCGGCGAGGCGAAGTCCACGGAGTTGAAGAACGCCAGGTCGAGGCCGTCGTAGATCTGCATAGCGGTGAAATCGTAGGCCAGCACGCTCGAGTTGTTGAACAGCTCGAATTGCGCGAACAGTGTTCCGCCGTGGAAGAAGTAGCTCATACTGGACGCCTGCAGGTCGGGGAAATCCTCGTCGTGCCCGAACTCCCTCTCCTCCTCCTGCTCTTCCGAGTAGTAGGTCCCGCTGATCGAGATTCCCGGGAAGGTGTCCGCGCCGGGTTTTCCACGGTCGACGAAGATGTTCACATGGGTGCCGGCGAAGTCGTCCGTTGGTGCGCTCGGCCCCGTTCCCGGAAAGCCCCCTGGATCGGCGTCCGTGTGCTTTCCATCCGCTCCGAACTGACTGGCCGCACCACAGGTCCCAACGGGACCCTTGGGCGATGTCCGCGATCGAGCAGCCCTCGAGCGCCTTGAGGGCGGGCGACCGGACCTCGTGCACGTTGATGCGCGCCCAGTTGCCGAAGGCCATCGGCTGCTTCAGCTCCTCGCGGAACCGGTTGCGGAAGGCCGGATCGGCGTAGACCGCCGCCTGGGCCGGCTTCGACTTGTCGACGAACACCTGGTTCCAGCTCGGGAACGCCGCGAAGGAGAATGGGTTGCGCATGTTGATGTCGCGCGTCAGCGGCAGCGGCGAGGTCTGTGGCCGTGCGCCGCGCGCGATGAGCGGCGCCGCCTTGCGCAGCGTGTCGCGCACCGCCTCCG
>CAZWXA010000546.1:0-2530 GCA_964637755.1 uncultured bacterium
GTGATGGAGGAGAGATCCCTCGGGCCCGGCGGGCGGCGACGGGGCCACCCCGGCTCCCTCCCCGGTTCCCCGTGGCCTCGTCACCCGTTCAAGGGTTGGATCCTCGACGAAGGTCTTGTAGCCGCTGGTGAGGAGCGTCACCGTATCCCCGGGCTCCAGGAGCAGGTCCAGCTCCGCCACCTTCTGCGTGAAGGTGACCAGCATCGGCCCCCGGGGGGTCGCCACCTTCAACAGGAGCCGATTCGCCTCGCGGTGTTTCCGCACGACCTCGCCCTCGATCCGTTCACCCAGCCCGCTGATCGACTTGGGCAGGTACGGCGCCACGAGGGCCGGTCCCGTGATCGCGGCACCCACGCCGAGGACGAACCCCGTCAGGAGTGTGACGCTGAGGATCAGCCATCCTCTCATGCCGCGCTCACTCCGTTCGCCCCGGCACGTTGGCCCCGCGCGGCGCGCGCTCATGGAGGCGCCTGGCGGCGCCCACCCGGGCGAAGTCGATGAACCCCCGCTCGACATTGGTCGCGACCAGCTTGACGCGAACCCGGTCGCCGACATCGAGGCCCTGGACGCCCTGGACCACCTTGCCCTCGGCCGGCGGCTGGACCACGCGCACCCAGGTCCCCTTGTCGGAGGCGCCCGTCACGACGCCGTCGAACTCCTGGCCGACCCTCGGCTCCAGAAGCAGCGCGGCGGCCGACTTGCGAACCTGCCGCTCCACCTTCTTCGCGTTATCTTCCTGCTCGGTGCAATGGCGCGCCAGGGCCGCGAGTTCCTCGGTGCTGTACGGGACGGGCTGCGCGGCGATGGCCGCCTTGAGCAGGCGCTGGGTGATGATGTCGGGGTACCGCCGGTTCGGGGCGGTGGAGTGCGTGTAGTCCGGGACCGCGAGCCCGAAGTGGCCCGGAGCGCTTCCCCCGGGCGCCTCGACCTGGTACTCACCCGATCCCAGCAGCTTGACCACGGCGAGCGAGAGGTCGGGGAACCCCGCCGGATCCGCCGGCCGCCGTTTCGCCAGGAACCGCTCCAGGGCCGCGGCGTCGGGCTCCGCGGGCAGCGCCTCGTGCATCTGCGCAGCCAGCTCGACGATCCGCCCCCAGCGCTCGGGTGACCGGAGGACCCGGCGCACCGACGGGAAGCGCTTCGTGGCCAGGTACCTCGCCGTCACCCCGTTGGCGGCGATCATCAACTCCTCGATCAGCTCCCTGGCGCGGTTCTTCTCCTCCAGGCGCAGGTCCGCCAGCACGTCGCCGTCGAACACCGCTCGAGGCTCGATCGTCTCCAGGCACAGGGCGCCGTGCTGGTGCCGCACGCCCTTGAGGGTTTGGGCCACTCGATCTTGGATCCGCACCTGCGCATCGAGGCCGGGCACGGCGGCCACCCGCTCCGGGGCCGGCCCGCCCTCCAGCCACGCGGCGACCCCGTTGTACGCGAGCTTCGCCCGATTGCGCACGATCGCCCGGTAGACTGCCGAGCTGCCGATCATGCCGTCGGCGCCGACGACCATCTCGACGACGACCGCCGCCCGGTCCTCGTCCTGGCCCAGGGACGTGAGGTCGGTCGACAGCTGGGCCGGCAGCATCGGAAAGACCTCCGCTGCCGTGTACACCGACGTGGTGTTGTGCTGCGCATGCGCGTCAATGGCCGACCCCGTCTTCACGAGCCCGTCCACGTCCGCGATCGCCACCAGAATCTTGACCGCTCCTCCGGGGAGCCCCTCCGCGGCCGACAGCTGGTCGAGATCCCGCGAATCGTCGTTGTCGATCGACGCCCACAGCACGCCCCGGAGGTCTCGGATGGACGCGTCGCGTTCGCCCGCCGCCTGCCCGATGGCCTCGATCTCGGTCATGACGGCGGGCGGGAAGTCCGGGAGCAGCCCGCGCTCGATCATGGCCTGTCGCGCGACGGCCTTGAGGTCGTGCCGATGCCCCGTCGCCCGGCTCATCTCATTCCTCGCTGTGTCCGCGCGGGAAAACGGTCGGGATCACTCGTGTCCCTCTCGATCCCGTTCCAGCCAGCATACAGCAGACCCGCGTCGACCGCGAACTCCAACGGTCACTCCACTGCTAGGGACCCGGAGGCCCCCCTTCGTCGCAGCCCAGTGTCCCAAGTCGTCGGCGGGTGCGTGCGGGGCGGCCCACAGACCGCGCTTCGCAGCGCGGCCGCGCGCTCCAGCCGGGCCAGCTCGGGTTCGTGGCGAGGAGTGGCGGAAGCACCACACGCAACCGGCCCGGACCATCTGTCAATAGGCGTCCGAGCATGCCACGGGTCGTGGCTGCCGGCGCCCGCGGCGTCACCTGGCGGGGGCGACCCGGCTTTGCGTCGGGGATCCGGATGCGCTCGAGCTTGTCGACCCGGATCGTGCGGGGTCGCCTACCGCTGTCGAGTCTGCGAGCACTTGGTTTCCCCCTCCTGAATCCCCACAAGGGAACGCAGAGTTCTCGACGATTCGTCGGTGACCTCGCTCATTGATGTCGGTGGCGAATGCCTCTCTCCCGATCGTGTCCACGAGCTGTCGAGGTTCACGGTCCGA
>CAZWXA010000547.1:0-2530 GCA_964637755.1 uncultured bacterium
GCGTGAGCGGCGCCACCGGTGACCAGGACGAGGAGTGCGCGAAGGCCGGCCTCGAAGCCGCCAAGGACCTGCTGCAGTAACGACGACGCGCGCGCCGGGTCATCGCGGGCCGGCGCGCGCTGCCTCGCCTCGGGGTCCCCGGGGGGAGCCGCCGGCGGGTCGCGGCGCGCTCCTGCCCTGCGCCCACACGCTCACTCTCACGCCGAGCCGGCATCTCGGACCCGGCGAGCACCACAGCCGTCGCCGACCTGTCTGGCGAGCACCACAGCCCCACTGACCTGTCTGCAGGTGCGACGGGGAGAATCCGCCGCGCGGCGTCGATCGAGCGGGAAAACTCCGAATCGTGTACATTGCTCGCGGCCATGGCTCTGCGGTTCAACGCCGACAACCTCGGCAGCTTCCTTCGCCCACCGTACTTGCTGGAGGCCCGCCGAAAGGGCCTGCCGGAAGACGAGGTGCGGACGCTGGAGGACCGCGCCATCACCGAGGTCGTGCGGATGCAGGAGGAGGCGGGGCTCCCGATCGTCACCGACGGCGAGTACCGGCGGAAACTGTTCTTCTCGACGGTCGTCGCCACGGCCGAGGGGTTCGATCCCGAAGGCTTCGAGCGGTCCCACCGCGACGAGCAGGGCACCGTCCTGCGGTTCGGCGTCCCGACGCCCGTGGCCAGACTGACGCGCAAGGCGAGCCTGGTCGACGTCGAGTACCGGTTCACCCGCTCGCTCACCGGCAAGCCGATCAAGGTGACCATGCCGAGCCCGTCGCTGATGCTGAGCTACTGGAAGGACGGCGTCTCCGACAGGGCCTACGAGAGCAAGGACGCCTTCCTCGACGACCTCATCCGCCTGATGAACGAGGACGCCAGGGCGCTGGCCGCAGCCGGCGCCGCCTACTTGCAGATCGACGCGCCCCAGTACACGTACATCACCGACAAGGCCGTCCGCCCGGACGTCACCGACCCGCTCGGCACGCTGCGGAAGATGATCGCCGCCGACAACCGGGTCTTCGAGGGAGTGACGGGGGCCCTGACCGGCCTGCACCTCTGCCGCGGCAACTACCGCAGCAAGTTCACGGGCACGAAGCCCTACGACGAGTACGCCGAGACGGTATTCTCCGGCGCCAGGGTCGACCGCCTGCTGCTCGAGTACGACGACTATCGCTCGGGCGACTTCAGGCCGCTCAGGTTCGTGCCGCCCGGGGTGACGGTCGTCCTGGGGCTGGTCACCACCAAGCGCTCCGAGCTGGAGCGGGAGGACGACCTCCGGCGCCGCATCGAGGCCGCGGCCAGCCACGTCCCGCTCGAGCGGCTGGCGCTCTCCACGCAGTGCGGCTTCGCCTCGACCTTCGAGGGCAACGAGATCACCCCCGAGGCCCAGCGCGCCAAGCTCGGGCTGATCGTTCGAACGGCCGAGAAGGTCTGGGGACACGCGTAGGAATCCCGGAGAAAGGAGCGGCTCTTGAGCACCCCTCGATCCCCGTTGTCTGCCCGTAGCGAAGTCCGGCAGGTCGCGCCCAAGCTCGTCACCCACCTCGCCTTCTACGCGGGCTGGCCGGCGGCCATGACCGCGGGCCGTGTCGTCCGGAAGGCCTTCGAGGGGGCGCAGCCATGAAGATCGGGTTCATCGGTCTCGGCATCATGGGGCGCCACATGGCGTCGAATCTCATGAAGGGGGGCCACGAGCTGGTGGTCCACGACGTGCGGCGGGAGGCGGCCGCGCCCCACCGGGAGGCCGGCGCGAGCTGGGCCGACTCGCCCCGGGAGGTGGCCGAGGCGACGGAGGTCGTGTTCACCTCGCTGCCGGGACCTCCGGAAGTGGAGGAGGTGGCGCTCGGAGCGCGGGGGCTCCTGGCGGGGCTCGCGGCCGGCAAGGCGTACTTCGATCTGTCGACCAACGCGCCCGCGGTCGTCCGCCGGATCCACGAGGTGTTCAAGGGGCGGGGCGTCCACATGCTGGACGCCCCGGTGAGCGGCGGCCCTCGCGGGGCCGAGAGCCGGAGGCTCGCGATCTGGGTGGGAGGCGAGGAGGACGTCTTCACCCGCCACAAGCCCGTGCTCGACGCCATCGGCGATCAGCCGTACTACGTCGGTCCGATCGGCGCGGGATCGGTCGCGAAGCTGGTCCACAACTGCGCCGGATACATCATGCAGACGGCGATGGCCGAGGTCTTCACGATGGGCGTCAAGGCCGGCGTCGACCCGCTCGCCCTGTGGAAGGCGGTGCGCCAGGGCGCGGTCGGGCGCCAGCGCCCCTTCGACCGTCTCGTCGATCAGTTCCTCCCCGGCCGGTTCGAGCCCGCGACGTTCGCCCTGCGCCTGGCGCACAAGGACGTGACCCTGGCCACCGCCCTCGGCCGCGAGCACAAGGTGCCCATGCGCCTGGCCAGCATCACCCTCGACGAGATGACCGAAGCCCTCAACCGGGGCTGGGGCGAGCGCGACTCGCGCGTCGCCATGCTCTTGCAGGAGGAACGCGCGGGCGTCGAGATTCACGTCCCCGACGCCGCGATCCGCCAGGTGCTCGACCTCGAC
>CAZWXA010000548.1:0-2528 GCA_964637755.1 uncultured bacterium
TGCGGCGCGTGAAGCCGCTCTACCGGCTCTCCGAGCGCGAGACGGCCGCCTACGCGTTCCTGCGGAAGATCGACTACATCGTGGACGAGTGCCCGTTCGCCAGGGGCGCCACGTCGATCGCCCACAAGGAGATCCTGAGCCGGCTGGAAGAGGTCTCGCCGGGGGCGAAGCACAACTTCCTCTTCGGCTTCCTCGATAAAGCGCGCGTCGCGTTCGAGCGGACCGAGGCCGTCGCGCTCAGGGAGTGCGAGCGGTGCGGCCAGGTCACGACGGGGACGGTCTGCGCCTTCTGCAAGCTCGCCGACCAGGTCAAGCGGTCCACCGCGGGCACCGACCGGCCCGGAGAAGCGTGACGGACTGCGACGAACGGGCGCTCCGGCCGCGCCGGGATGGCGGGCCTGGTCGCCCCCCCGCGGATCTGTCCGGTGAGTGCCCGCGGACATCGACGGCGGAACCGATGGCGGGTGGTCGGGTGGCGAGCGCCGGTGTAAGATGAACGAGCATTCAGCGCACAGGGAGGCTCGCATGGCAGAGGCGTTCATCGTCGGGGCGGTGCGGACAGCGGTGGGCAGGAAGAACGGCCGGCTCGCGACGGTGAGGCCGGACGATCTGGCCGCCCTCGTGCTCGAGGAGCTGGTGACCCGGACCCGGGTGGACCCGGCCGAGGTCGAGGACGTCATCTTGGGCTGCGTCGACCAGCTCGGCGAGCAGGGGATGAACATCGCACGCAACGCCGCGCTCATCGCGGGACTCCCGCTCGACGTCTGCGGCACCACGCTCGACCGGATGTGCGGGTCGGGGCAGCAGGCGGCCAACTTCGCGGCGATGGGGGTCATGGCGGGCCAGTACGACGCCGTCATCGCCGGCGGCGTCGAGCATATGACCCGCGTGCCGATGGGCTCGAGCGCGATGGGGCCGGGCGAGGGGCCGCTGTCGCCGCGGCTCACGGAGCGCTACCAGATCATCCCGCAGGGGCTGTCGGCCGAGCTGGTCGCCGAGAAGTGGGCGCTCTCGCGGGGGGAGCTGGACGAGTTCTCCGCGCGGAGTCACGAGAAGGCGGGGCGCGCCCTCGCCGACGGCCGATTCGGGCGCGAGATCGCGCCGGTGACGCTGCCCGACGGCTCCGGCTTCGACACGGACGAGGGCGTGCGGGTGCCGGTCAACCGCGAGAAGATGGCGTCGCTCGCGCCGTCCTTCAAGCCGGACGGCGTCGTCACGGCGGCCAACTCCTCGCAGATCTCCGACGGCGCCGCCGCGTTGCTGTTCGTGTCCGAGGGGAAGGCCAGGAGCCTCGGCCTCCGGCCGCGGGGCCGCGTGGTAGCCACGGCGCTCGCGGGCGTCGATCCGACGATCATGCTGACCGGGCCCATCCCCGCCACGCAGCGGGTCCTGAAGAAGGCCGGGCTCCGGCTCGATCAGATCGATCTCTTCGAGATCAACGAGGCCTTCGCGTCGGTCGTGCTCGCCTGGGAGCGGGAGCTTCACCCCGACATGGCGACGGTCAACGTGAACGGCGGCGCCATCGCTCTCGGCCATCCGCTCGGCTGTTCGGGCGCGCGGATCATGACGACGCTGCTCCACGAGCTCGAGCGGAGCGGGAAGCGCTACGGGCTTCAGACCATGTGCATTGGCTTCGGCCAGGGGATCGCAACCATCATCGAGCGGCTGTGATGGTGAGCCACCCCGGACCGCGGGCGGGCGACACCCCGCGGTCGCCGGCCGCGATGGAGCATCCTTGATGGCGAGCTATCGCTGCGAGAAGTGCGGCAAGACGGCGCCGATGCAGAAGATGTGCTGTGGCCGTCCGATGAAGAAGTCAGGCTGAGCCCGCCGGAAAAGGCCCATCTGCGCGGCCGCTCGAGCCGAGCGGCGCTGGCGGGCCCGTCGCGGGGCGATACCCGAGTGGATCGGCTCCAGCGGCGCGGTGGCTCCTCTCCCTGCGCCGCACAGGCATCCGCCCCGGTCGTCGCTGCCTCGCCGCCTCGAGTCCGGGTCGTTCCCGGCGGGACTCAGTTGGCTCGGGCGGGCGCGGAGACCGCGGCCTGGACGGCCGCGTCCAGGTCGGCCGGCTTC
This sequence comes from uncultured bacterium, assembly GCA_964637755.1. Taxonomy (GTDB): domain Bacteria; phylum Methylomirabilota; class Methylomirabilia; order Rokubacteriales; family CSP1-6; genus AR9. Next base: position 2,074 of record CAZWXA010000548.1, read on the forward strand.
ACGGGCTTGTAGAGGCACGCGTGGATACCTAGCTCCACCAGCCGCTGTTGCTCGGCCTGGTCGAGCCCCCACCCCGTGACGAGGAGGATCGCGACGCGGGCGTCCTGCGCGCGGATGCGCTCCACGAGCTGCCAGCCGTTCAGGCCTTCCATGCCGATGTCGGTCATCAGGACGTCGAAGCGGTCTGGCGCGAACACCCTGAGCGCCATCGCGGCGCTGGTCGCCGCGGTGACGTCGTAGCCAGCCTGCTGGAGCATCTCGCTCAGCGCCCCGAGCACGCGCGGCTCGTTGTCGACGAGGAGGACCCGCGCCTGCGTCCTTAGCGTCGACTTGACCGGGAGCCCGGGCGCCTCGGGGTCCCAGACCGTGGCCGGGAAGCCGAGGGTGAAGGTGGTACCGCGGCCGGGCTGGCTGTCGACCCGGATCTCGCCGCCGTGGCGCTTGACGATCGAGTA
>CAZWXA010000549.1:0-2481 GCA_964637755.1 uncultured bacterium
CGCGACGCCGCCGAGGCAGATCGTGCCGCCGAGGACGTCGAAGCGGTCGGGCCCGAGGCCATCGATTGCCCACCCCCACAGAATCGAGAGTACGACGAAGACGCCGCCGTACGCGGCATAGACTCGGCCAAAATGCGCGGGCTGATACGTGGGGACGATGCCGTAGAGGATCAGCATCATGGCACCGGCGATCCCGAGCAGGACGGGAGCCCCGTTTCGCCACCACTGCCAGACCAGGTAGCCTCCCCCGATCTCGCACAGCCCAGCCAGGACGAACAGCGCGACCGAGTGAGCCCAGCGCATCCGTTGCCTCCTTTCGACGCACCCCTGCTTTCCCACGACAGCCGCCCCAGCCTACGCTGGCTCGCCGCCCGGCGCCCGAACTTGGGGTCGCGCGCCCACGTCGCGCTGAGTGGTCGTCGGTGAGCGCGCACCGCCTCACCCCCTCGGCCCCGTCGCGGCGCGCCCCGGCCGGCTCTCGTGCCCGCACTCCCGATCGATCACGCGGGACCGCGGGACCCGGGCCCTTGCGCGCCGGCGGGATTCCGGGGAAGCTAAGGGACCACGCGCGCCGGCGATCGGCGGACGTGGAGAAGGCTCGGGACAGGTGACGGCGGGCAATCGCGAGGCGAGAGGAGCGATGATGGCGAAGCGGACGGCGGTGGGCGTGGCGGTGCTCCTCGGCGCCCTCGTGATGGCGGGGGCGGCCGGCGCAGAGCCGGTGACCTGGAAGGCCGCCCTCTTCGGCCCGCCGCGCGCGGTGACGCAGCCGCTCGACTGGTTCGCCAAGGAGGTCGCGGCGAGGACCGGCGGTCAGGTCAGGATCGAGCTGGTCTACGGCGAGGCGCTCGCGAAGGCGACCGAGTTCCCCGACGGCCTGCGTGGTGGTGCCTTCGAGATCGCGATGCTCTGCGCCTCCTACTACCCCGGGAAGCTGCCGCTCTGGACCGTCCTCGACCTTCCGATGTTCACGCCGGACGACATCCTCGTGCAGGGCCGGGCGCAGATGGCCGTCGCCGAGCATCCGGCGGTGCTCGACGACTTCAAGCGCTGGAATCTCCGGCTCCTGCTGCCGGCGCCGCTGCCGCAGTACCAGGTGATGTCGAAGAAGAAGATCACCCGGGTGGAGGACTTCAAGGGCGTGCGCATCCGCGTGTCGGGCGAGATGGCGAAGGTGCTGGAGGAATACGGGGCGGTGAAGAGCCTGGTCACCGCGGCCGAGGTGTTCCCGTCGCTCGAGCGCGGCGTGATCGACGCCGCCACCTTTCCCGGCACCTACGCGTTCGCGTCCTATCGTCTCCACGAGATCTCGAAGTACTACATCGACAAGATCTCGCTCGGCACCCAGCCCTGCTTCTATGCGGCGAGCCAGGCGGCCTGGAACAAGCTCTCGCCACAGCACCAGAAGGTCATGCTCGACCTGCGAGAGAGCGCGCTGGGCGAGTTCGCCCGGGCCTACCGCGCGGCCGACGACAGGAACTACGGGGAGTTCAGGGCCCGGGGCGTGGAGGTGATCGACTTCCCGGCCGCCGAGCGGGCGAAGCTCCTCGCCAACGCCGACAAGTTCTGGAAGGCCTGGGTCGAGGACATGCAGAAGAAGGGCCTCAGGGGCCGCGAGGTGTTCGAGTTCACGGTGGCCCGGCTGAAGGCCTCGGGGAAGAAGTAGGCCGCGCGGGGCGAAGGGAGACCGATCCTGCCGCCTGTGGCCGAGCCGCCGTCCTTTGACCTTGGAGAACCACCTGTGAAGACCGACCTCTTGCTGATGCCGATGGGCGCGCGCTACACCGACATGCGCGCGGCCGCCCTCGCCGCCGAGGAGGCGGGCTTCGACGGGATCTGGACGTGGGATCACCTGCGCGATCCCGACGGCGGCGGGGCCTCGCGCGTGCCGGAGGCGTGGACGGTGCTGTCGGCGCTGGCGGAGGTGACCCGGCGCGTCATGCTCGGCCCCCTCGTGCTCAACGTGGCCAATCGTCACCCCGGGCTCCTCGCCAACATGGCGGCGGCGCTCCAGGAGGTGTCCGGCGGCCGGCTCCTCCTGGGGCTCGGCGCGGGTGGCAACCGGCGGCTGCCATACGCCGTGGAGCAGGAAGCGCTGGGCATGGCGGTCGAGGCCGATCAGGTCCGCGCCGAGCGGGTGGTGGAGGCCACGCAGGTGCTGCGCCGCCTCTGGGCGGGCGACGAGTCGACCTTCGCGGGCACGTACTATCGGCTGGAGCGCCCGAACGGGTTCCTGCGGCCCGAGCTGCCGCCGCCCATCATCGTGGGCGGTTTCGGGCCGCGGATGGCGGCCATCGCGGGGCGCCACGCGGACGGGCTCAACACGCAGGCTGGCCACCCGCGGCTCGGCGAGCTGGTCCAGATCGCGCGGGACGCGCACGCCGCCGCCGGGCGCGATCCGGCGGGCTTCCTCGTCACGGTGTTCGGAGGGCTGCGGGACTCGTACCTCGAGCCGGAGTCGCCGGCCCGGATGTCCCTCCA
>CAZWXA010000550.1:0-2478 GCA_964637755.1 uncultured bacterium
TGGTCATGTCGGCGGAAAGACCACAGCCCTCCCGCCGCGTCAACGTCTTGGGGTGCGGCTACCTCACTGGCCGGTTTTCAGGTGTCCACAACTGGCCGGTTTTGGGTGTCCACCGAGGCTTCGACGCTCGCGCAGCAATACCCCGAGGTCGTTGCACGGCCACGTCCGCCCTGGGCATCGCCGTCGACGCCGGGTGCGTCACTCCGGGACCGCACCGCCCCTGGCGTCCTGCCCGCGGTCTTCCTCCCGGCCTCCTGACTCGCGGGGATCGCCAGGGTGCCTCCGCCCGCGATTGACAGGCGCGCGGGCATCCTGTGATAAGACGTGAATGCTGACCATGCGGAAACCGCGCACACCACTCGGGGTGGCCGCTGTCCTTCGAGCGCTCACCGTCGGCCTGCTCGTCTCCGGCTGTGCCGTGACCACCGACGTCCGGCTCGCCGACCCGATTGCCCTGAGCAGCGGGATTCCGGCCGGCGCCGGCCTTGCCTTCGGCGTCGTTCGAGCCGACGGCTGGCGGCCGACGATCCTTCCGGGGTCCAGGACGCACATCGAGTTCCGGAACCTGGACACCTCGCGGCGATTCACCCACACCCTCGGCGAGAGCGGCGAGTTCTTCGTGCTCATCCCGCCTGGTCGGTACGAGATCGTGGCCGTGTGGTCCGGGCTCCAGAGCGTGGTTGCGAACCCTGACCGTGGGATCAAGCGCTTCGAGATCTACGCGCGACGCGCGGCGTATCTCGGCACCTTGCTCGTTCGTGTGCCCTCTGTCGAGGAGAGGGGGGACGTGTCGGTCGTCGACGAGTTCCCGGTCGCGGTCAGGCGCCTCGCCGCCCGCTACCCTGGCCTCGGGCCGGACCGCGCTGCCGGACCGAGCCCGGCCGGCCGACCCCGCCCCGCGACCGAGGCAGCCGCGCCGCAGCCGGCAGGGCGGGGGACGGGGCCGGTCGAGGGAGGCGTGCCACGGGTGACCCCGGTGCCGGAGGCACGAGTCGCGACCGTGCCGCCCTCGGGCCCGCTCCCTGCCGACGCGCGGAGTCCCGTCGAGTCGCCTGCTGTCCCGCCGGAGCATCCCGGCGGCGCGTCACCTCCGGGCGCGACTCCGTCACCGGATCCGGGCACCCTGACCACGCGCGCGCTGATTCCATCGGTGTCCGGAGACGGGGCTCCACCGGGTCCCGTGGCCCTGGCTCCGCGCCGCAGCGGCAAGATCAGCGGCGGAATGGCGCCGATCCAGATCGTCGAGAACGCCGTGCTCGTGTCGGTCACCCTCGATGACGCTCAGGGAGCGACGCTCGTCATCGCCACGGAGCTTCCGCTCACGCTGCTCAGCCCCGAGATCGCCACGCGGCTCGGCATCGCTCCTGCCGGGCCTCGCCGGACTGTCCGACTCCTCGGCGGGCAGGAGATCGACGTCCCGCTCGCACGGCTCTCGACCCTCCGGATCGGGAGCGCGGCCGTCGAGGATCTGGAGGTGGGGATCCACGCGGTCGCGCGGAGCCTTCCGAACGTGGACGGCTTCCTCGGGGGCGACATCCTCGGGCGCTTCGACTGGACCGTCAACCGTACCGCGCGACAGCTTCGACTGGAGACCTCGGCTCCCTGACGCTCCGATCGCCGGGGGGCCGGTCGACGGGTCGTCTCCCCGCCCGGCCGGGGCGCCCGGGTTTGCCGGCTATCGTGCGGGGGGCCAGGGCTCGGTCCTGGCCAGAGCCCCTGCGCATCTCGCGAGGAAGTCGAGACAGACCGCGTTGAACCGCTCCGCCGCTTCGAGGAAGTGCCCGTGCCCCGCCCGCTCCAGCATCACGAACTCGGCGTGGGGGATCCGTTCCAGGATCTGCCGGGAGAACCGGGGCGGCGTCAGGATGTCGTCAGCGCCGACCGTGATCAACGTCGGGCAGCGGATGCGGCCGAGCCGGTCGCTCGTGTCGTGGGCGGCGACCGCCTCGGTCTGTCTCGCGAACCCGGCCGGGCTCGCGGGATGGGGGTTGGCGAGCGCGTTCTGGACCACCGCGTCGACGAACTCGGGACGCTCGGCGAACGTCGCCGGCGAGAAGAGCCAGAGCGCCAGCGCCCGTGTGAACTCCTCGCGTGACAGCGCCTGCCGCATCCGGAGCCAGCTGCGCCCGAGCGCGACGAGGTAGGCGTCGATCCGCGCGATCGTGCAGTGGAGCTGGAGCGAGAGCACGCGTTCCGGGTGGTCGAGCGCGACCTCCTGGGCGATCATGCCCCCCAGAGAGGCGCCGGCCAGGTGGGCGCGCTCGATGCCGAGCGCGTTCATGAGCCCCACGGTGTCCCCGGCCATGCCGCGGATCGTGTATGGAGTATCCGGCTGATCGGTCTGCCCGGCGCCGCGGTTGTCGAGCGCGATCACCCGGTACCGCTCGGCGAACGCCGGGACCTGGAAGCCCCACGCCGTGTGATCGCCCCCGAGGCCCATCAGCAGCACGAGCGGCTCTCCCGCCCCCGCCTCGACGT
>CAZWXA010000551.1:0-2471 GCA_964637755.1 uncultured bacterium
TGAAGGGGCGCGAGGGCATCCTCAAGGTGCACACCCGCCGGGTGCCGATCGCCGAGAACGTCAACGTCGAGCTGCTCGCCCGCCAGACGCCCGGCTTCGCCGGCGCCGATCTCGAAAACCTCGTCAACGAGGCCGCCCTCCTGGCCGCGCGCAAGAACAAGGAGCGCGTCGACATGGTGGACTTCGAGATCGCCAAGGACAAGGTGATGATGGGCGTCGAGCGGCGCTCGATGATCATCAGCGAGTCGGAGAAGCGAACGATCGCGTTCCACGAGGCAGGGCACACGCTCGTGGCCGACTTCCTGCCGGGCACCGACCCCGTGCACAAGGTGACGATCATCCCGCGCGGCCGCGCCCTCGGCCTGACCCAGCAGCTTCCCCTCGACGACAAGTACAACTACTCGAAGGACTACCTGGTCAACCGCATCACCATCCTCCTCGGCGGGCGGGCGGCCGAGGAGGTCGTCCTGAACCAGCTCACGACCGGGGCCGGGGACGACCTCGAGAAGGCCACCGAGATGGCGCGGAAGATGGTCTGCGAGTGGGGGATGTCCGAGAAGCTCGGGCCAGTCACGTTCGGCAAGAACGAGGAGCACATCTTCCTCGGCCGCGAGGTCGCGCGCCATAAGGACTACAGCGAGGAGACCGCCGTCCAGATCGACGTGGAGATCCGGCGGATCGTCAACGACTGCGCGTCGCGGGCCCGGCAGATCCTCGAAGAGAACCTCGAGAAGCTCCACGCGCTGGCGCGGGCACTCCTCGAGCGCGAGTCGCTCGGCGGCGAGGAGGTCGGGCGGATCCTCCGCGCCCCGTTCGGCGCCCCCGCGCCGGCCTAGCGGGCCGCTCGAGAGGGCTCCGCCGCGGCGCCCGTTCCAGGCCGACGCCCTGTCCTCGGCCCTCCGGCGCCGTTCAACCTGCTGCCCGGTCCCGCGAGGGGGTGGTATTTTGAGGTATGCCCTGCAGGGGATCGCGTGCGGTACTTGGGGCGGTCACCGTGGGCGCCGGCTGCCCGGTTGCGACCGTCGGCGTGCTGAACGTGAGCCCGGAATCCTTCTACGGGCCCTCGGTGCACACGGACACCGACGCGCTCTTGCGGGTCGCGCACGGGATGGTGAGGGCGGGCGCCGCGATCCTCGACGTCGGAGCGATGTCGACGGCGCCGTATCTGCCCGCCCGCATCAGCGAGGCCGAGGAACGCGACCGCCTCGGCGAGGCGGTTCACCGGCTCCGCGAGCAACTCGACGTCACGATCTCGGCCGACACGTCCAGGAGCGGTCCGGCCCGAGCGGCGCTCGAGGCGGGGGCGACGGTTGTCAACGACGTGACGGGGCTCCGGGGCGACGCCGAGCTGGCCCCGCTCCTGGCCTCCCGGGGCGCGGGTGTCATCATCGTCGCGCGCCCGGGAGCGCGGGAGGCGGGACACGGCGGGGGCACGCCCCTCGAGGCGGTGGCCAGGGCGCTCGAGGGAAGCCTGGAGATCGCGCGCGGGGCCGGTGTTGGCGAGAAGCGCATCGCCGTCGACCCCGGCATCGGCTTCTTTCGCGACGCAGGGATCCCGTGGTACGAGTGGGACTCCCTCGTCCTCGCCCGCCTCGGCGATTTGCTGGCGCTCGGCCGTCCGCTGTGCGTGGGTGTCTCGAGGAAGTCCTTCATCGGCGCCCTCACCGGTCGTGATCGGGCGGCCGACCGGCTGGCCGGCTCGGTCGCGGCCACGGCGGTGGCCGTGCTCAACGGGGCCGCGCTGGTCCGCACGCACGACGTCGCCGAGACCCGCGACGCGATCGCCGTTGCCTCGGCCCTCCGCCGATGATCGCGGCCACCCTCGCCTCGTTCCGGTGGCGCGACGCGATCGACATCCTCGTCGTCGCCGCGGTCGTCTACCGCATCCTCGTCATGTTCCGCGGGACGCGCGCGCTCCCGATGCTGGCGGGTGTGGGGTTTCTCATGGCAGCGACGGTGTTGTCCCGCCGACTCGAGCTGTTCAGCACGAGCTGGATCCTCGAGAACCTCTGGTCCTTCTGGATGATCGCTCTCATGGTGCTCTTCCAGCCGGAGCTCCGGAGGGCGCTGGCGCGCCTCGGCGAGGGGCCCCTCCTCAACCGGTGGCTCGGCGTCACGCGGGCGGAGCGAACGCACGTCCTCGACGACGTCATCAAGGCGGCCGCATCACTCTCGGCGCGGCGGATCGGCGCGCTGATCGTCTTCGAGCGAGCGACGGGCCTCCGGCACTACGCGGAGCTGGGGGTGCCCCTGGACGCGCTGGTCTCGCCCGATCTCCTCGGCAGCATCTTTCTCCCGTACTCGCCGTTGCACGATGGTGCCGTCTTCATCCGCGGCACCCGCGTGGTCGCCGCGGGATGCTTCCTGCCGCTGTCTCGAAACATGCAGCTGGGACGGGCGCTCGGCACCCGGCACCGGGCGGCCCTCGGGATCTGCGAGGAGACCGATGCGGTGGCGCTGGTCGTCTCGGA
>CAZWXA010000552.1:0-2470 GCA_964637755.1 uncultured bacterium
GCGATCGCGACCGTCACGCCACGGTCGAGGAGGCTCAACCGGGCGGACGAGAAGCTGACCGGATACGGAAACCCGTACGCGCCGTAGCCCACGAGCAGGAGCGGGCTCCCGCCGTCGCGCGGTGTGTCGGTCCGGCACACGAGCGAGATGGGGATGCGCGTGCCGTCGGCGGCCGTCGCGTGCGTGCGCTCGGAGCGGTAGCGGGAGGGGTCGTAGCCGCCCAGGACCTCGGTGCGCTTCAGCAGGACCCGCGAGCGCGTGACCGTGTCGTAGTCGTACACGGACGCGGGCGTGATCATCGACTCGTACCGGAAGCGGTACTGCCGGCTCTCGAACTCGAGGTTCGGTTCCTGGGTGATGTCGTACGCGGGCTCGGGGAACTCGATGTGATGCCAGGCGCCGGAGGCCAGATCGGTCACGCGCAGGCGCGCGAGCCCCGCCTCGCGCTCGTGCACGACGTGGTGATGGGCGAAGACATCCACGTCCTCGAGCATCACCGTCTCGCGATGAGGAATCAGCTCGGTCCACCGGCTCGGACGCGGATCGCCGGTGGGCGCCGCGACGAGACGGAAGTTGCGGCGGCCCCCGCCGTTGGTCCGGATGTAGAAGCGGTCGCCGCCGTGGCCGACCGCGTACTCGTGATCCTTCTCCCGGGGGAGGAGCAGCGCCCAGCCGTCGTCGGGCCGGGCCGCCGGCAGGAAGCGGACCTCCGTGCTCGTGAGACTCCCGGAGGTCGCGAACAGGTAGGCGCGGCTCCGCGATCGCGCGACGTGGACCCGGAACAGCTCGTCGGCCTCCTCGTACAGGAGGTCGTCCAGCGCGGCGCCCAGGCGATGGCGGTAGAGGCGATACGGGCGCTTGGCGGGGTCCTCGATCACGTAGAAGAGGATTGCGGGGTCCGCCGACCAGGCCACCGAGCTGACCTTCTCGATGCGGTCGGGCTCGAGCGCGCCCGTCCGCAGGTCCTTGACGAAGAGCGTGTACTCGCGGAAGCCGGTGTAGTCGAGCGTGAAGGCCAGGCGGTAGCCGTCGTCGCTCACGCGGTACGCGCCGAGCGAGAGGAACGCGTGCCCCTCCGCGAGGAGATTCAGGTCGAGCGTCACCTCCTCCGGCGCGTCGAGGCTTCCCGTCTTGCGGCAGAGGATCGGGTACTGCTTGCCCTTCTCCGTCCGCGAGTAGTAGAAGTGGCCGCCCGTCCGATAGGGAACGGTCTGGTCGTCCTCCTTGATCCGGCCGAGCATCTCCCGGTAGAGGGCTTCCTGGAGCCCCTCGCTCGGCTTCATGATCGCGTCAGCGTAGGCGTTTTCCGCTTCGAGGTAGGCGACGACCTCGGGGTCCCCCTTCTGCCGGAGCCAGGAGTAATCGTCCTGGCGCCGGTCGCCGTGGAGGATGTCGATCCTCGGGATCTTCCTGGCGACGGGGGGTGGGGGGTGGATGCCGGTCGGCTCGCTATCCATGGCTGTCCATTATGCAACGTGACGCCAGCCCCCGACCGCCGGCGCCCCTGCCAGCCCGGGAGCGCCCGGACGCCCCTGCTCGAGGAGAGATCAGCCCCTCCCGGCGGCCCTCGGCATCCCGCCGAGACGCGCCTTCCGGCGAAGTCAGGGCCGAAGAGGGCCTACCCGGCGCAGAAGGACGCCCTTCCGTCCTTGGTCGTGAGCCCCGGTCGCGAGCCCCAGCGGGTTGAACCCGTGGAGGCGGATCTGCGCCCTGGCGAAGGGACGTGCGGGCCCGGCGTTCTGCGCTATAGTCCGGGGAACGCTTCCGGGAGGTGCCCCGTGCCGTTGCTCGATCGCCCAGGCGGGCCGCTCCACTACGAGGTCACCGCGCTCACGCCGCCGTGGCGCGACGACGCGCCCACGATCCTCTTCCACCACGGCGTGGGCATCACCGGCGACACGTGGCTCACGTGGCTCCCGGCCCTCGCGGATCGCTACCGCCTCGTCCGCTTCGACATGCGCGGCTCCGGTCGCTCGTCGGTGCCGGAGCCGGGGTTCCAGTGGTCGCTCGCGCAGCTGGCCGGGGACGTGCTCGCGGTGGCGGAGGCCGCAGGCGCCCGGACATTCCACCTCGTGGGCGAGTCGCTCGGGGGAACCGTGGCCCTGTATCTCGCGATCCATCACCCGGATTTGCTCGCGAGCGTCACGATCTGCTCGACCTCGCACCGCGGGAGCTCGATCAACCGCGTCCGCGAGTGGCGCGAGTTCATCGGCGAGCGCGGCATGGCCGCGTGGTCGGCGATGATGACGCCCCACCGCCTCGATCCCCGGCGCGTCCCCGAATCCATGTACCGCTGGTTCGAGCGCGAACAGGCGAAGTCAGCCCCCGAGGTCGTCCTCGGCCTGGCCGACCTGCTGATGGGCACCGACCTCACCGGCGAGCTCGGCGCGATCACCGTGCCGACGCTCCTCCTGACGCCGGACTCGAGCCCCTTCGTTCCCCTCGAGATCGGTCTCGAGATCCACGCGAG
>CAZWXA010000553.1:0-2451 GCA_964637755.1 uncultured bacterium
TCATTATACGGAGGTTCGGGGACGCCGGCCCGCCCCACGGCGCCCTTGACGGCGCGCTGCGCAGCACGGACTCGTGGAGGCGATGGCGGCGCCGCTGGAGCATCGGCTCGGCGAGGCGAACGTGCTCCGCGGGCTCGGCGAGCTGGAGAGGCGGCTAGGGCGCAACGACCAGTCGCGCGGGGATGGAATCACGGTCTTCTGGCCGGCCTTTCGGCCGAGGTTCTTGACCGCCTGGCGCCCCGCATTGGCCGGCGCTGCCCCACGGCCCCCTGGCCCCGGCCGCCAACTCGGAAGTAGACGCCCGGCATCTCCACGCCCTCCAGACTCTTCTCGCCTCGCTCGGGCCTTCTCACGGGAGGGAAGCAGAATGCCCCTCGAGGTGTGCGCGAGCAACTGCTTCGTGGGCCGGATCCAGCCAGTCGACCTGACCGAGGCGCGCGCGAGCCGCCCTCACATGGGCCAGGTCGAGTACGCCGGTCTCGTCGTGGTGCGGGAGGCGGCGCAGCTTCCGCCCGTCTGGCGCGATCTCGATGACGGCAAACGCCGAGTCGGGCAGCCGTGCGATCCTCGCCCGCGACCAGACCTCCGCGCGAGCGGTGCCCGCCGCGAAAGCGAGCGTCACGAGGAGGGACCAGCGTACCCGGCGGACCATTGCCATGGGCTATGCTCCGAGTATCGTCGGCGCTGGTCGACAGGACAATGTTCATAAGGTAATACACTCACGGGTTCCACCTCCCCGACCCGGATCGAGGTTGCTGCCCGGGCCGGCGTCGCCTATCCTCTCGGGGAGCGAAGGAGGAGGAGCCATGGCCAGACCGGTGAGCGAGCTGACGATCACCCCGATCCATCCACACCTGGGCGCGCGCGTCGAGGGCGTCGACCTCGCGGAGCGGCTCGACGAGGCGACGTTCCAGGCCGTCCGCGAGGCGTTCCAGGAGCACTCGGCGCTCGTGTTCCACGAGCAGCGACTGACCGACGAGCAGCAGATGGCGTTCAGCGAGCGCTTCGGGCCCCTCGAGACGACGATCAGGGCGATCGGCCGCGAGAACCGGCTCCACCCGCACCTCGCCGACCTCTCGAACCTCGATCCCGAGCAGGATGGCCGGCTCCTGGACTGGACGGATCGGCGCATGGTCTACCAGTCGGGCAACCAGCTCTGGCACAGCGACAGCTCGTTCAAACCAGTCCCGGCCATGGCGTCGCTCCTCTCCGGGCGGGAGGTGCCGCCCGTGGGGGGCGAGACCGAGTTCGCCAGCATGCGCCACGGCTACGCCACGCTCCCCGAGGAGACGAAGCGGCGCCTGGAGGGCCGGGTCGCCGTCCACAGCATCCTCTACTCGCGCAGCACGATCACGGGGGGTCTCTTCGACTCCGAGCACGCGAGGGAGCAGGCCCCGGTCCGCCAGGCGCTGGTCCGCGCCAACCCCGCCAACGGACGGAAGTCGCTCTACGTCGGCTCGCACGCCTGGTACATCGAGGGCCTGCCCTGGGACGAGTCGCGCCGGCTCCTCGACGAGCTTCTGGCGCACACGACGCGTCCCGAGCACGTGTACTCGCACCGGTGGCGGCAGTGGGACCTCGTCATGTGGGACAACCGGTGCGTGCTGCACCGCGGCCGGCCGTGGGACTCGGCCCGGCACCGCCGCGTGATGCGGCGCACGACGGTCGCCGGCGAGGGCCCGACGGCTGACCCGCCGTTCGCGGAGCGGATCCCGGCGTGGGCCGGCATCGTGCCGGAAGGCGTCGGCGTCCCGCTCGGGGGTCTCGCCGACCCCCCGGCTCGCTGATCCCCCGGGCATCGTCCCGGACCACCGGCTCTCAGGCCATGAGGTCGAAGTTGCCGGCGAGCACCTGATCCAGCCGGCCGGTCCGCTGCCATGAAGGCCCGGCGGCGGGCGGGGAGGCGCCACGCTCAGGTACTGCGATAGTTCACGAACTGGAGCGCGATCTCCAGGTCCCGGTCGCGGAGCAGTGCCATCACCGCCTGGAGGTCGTCGCGATTCTTGCCGGAGACGCGCACCTGGTCGGCCTGGATGGCCGCCTGGACCTTGAGCTTGGCGTCCTTGATCAGGCGGACGATCTCTCTGGCTTTCTCCTGGGGAATGCCCTGCTGGAGTGCGATCTTCTGCCTGAGCGCGCCGCCCGCGGCCGTCTCGACGGCGCCGAAGGAGAGCGCCTTGAGCGGGACCCCGCGCTTGTGGAGCTTCGACTGCAGGATGTCCACGATCGCCCGGAGCTTCATGTCGTCGGGCGCCAGCAGCGTGATGTCGGTCTTCTCGAGCGTGACCTGGCTCTTCGTACCCTTCAGGTCGTAGCGGGTCTCGATCTCGCGCCGAGCCTGGTCGAGCGCGTTCGTGACCTCCTGCATGTCGACCTTGCAGACGATGTCGAACGAGTTCTCGGCGGCCATGACGCGATTCTAGCCCGGATTATTCATGAACGTATCACCCG
>CAZWXA010000554.1:0-1226 GCA_964637755.1 uncultured bacterium
CGCTCGGTCAAGGGGCGCTCGCGCCTCGAGTTCCCGATCGGCAAGGTGCTCTACGAGTCTTCGGGCTGGCTGTCCTCGCCACGCTTCTCTCCCACCGGCGAAGCGATCGCCTTTCACGAGCACCCCCTCCATGACGACGACCGTGGCTGGCCGGCACTCGTGGAGCTCACGACAGGAGCCAAACGCAACCTGGCCTCCGAGTTCGATTCGCTGTCCGGCCTGGCGTGGAGACCCAGCGGCCGCGAGGTCTGCTTCGCGGTCGGGGCGTCGGTCCGCTGTTTGGACCTGACGGGAGGTGAAGCGCGGCGGGTCCTCCGAGGTATGCCCCGGCTGATCCTCCAAGACATTTCGCCCGACGACCGGATCCTCGCGAGCTCTTACACGTTGCAGGGAGCGGCCAAGGTCGCGCGGACGGGAGGTCCCGAGGTCGACCTCGGCGAGGTCCCCGCCTCGATGCCGATCGACATCGACCCGCAGGGCGGGCGCGTGCTGTTCGAATCGATCGACTACGGCGTTCATCTCACCGGCCCGGAAGGCGGCCCCGCGGTACGGCTGGGCGAGGGCATCCCCCTGGGCTTGTCGCCCGACGGCAAGCAGGTGCTCGCGATCGTTCCCGGCGTGCCCACGAAGCTCGTCCTCATTCCCACGGGTGCCGGTGCATTGCAGTCGCTGCCGCGAGGGCCGCTGGAGCAGCACACCTCGGCGGCCTTCTCACCCGACGGCCGGCGCATCGTGATCTCGGGAGCCGAGAAGGGTCATGGCTCGCGGCTCTACGTTCAGGACGTCACGGACGGCGATCCGCGCCCGATCAGCGGCGAGGGCGTACGCCTGGCCACGAATCAGCCCCGCGTCGTTTCCCCGGACGGCCGCTTGGTGGCCGCGCTGGGGCCGGACCAGATCATCGCCCTCTACCCGATCGACGGCGGCGAACCGCGACCGATCCCGGAGCTCGGGGCCGGATGGACGCCCGTCGGCTGGACGGACAGCCCCAACCGGCTTTTCGTTCGCCCCGCGGCGCTGACGCGGCTCTCCCCGGTCTTCAAGCTGGACGTCGCTTCCGGTCGGCGTGAGCCCTGGAGAGAGATCGGCCCTTCGGATCGAATCGGCTCGCCCATGATCCATCGCGTCCAGCTCACGCCCGATGGCCGCCGGTATGCGTACTCCTACATCCTGCCCGGCGCGCAGCTTTACCTGATCGGCGGCGCTTTCGGCGAAGGCCCGACCGG
>CAZWXA010000554.1:1326-2433 GCA_964637755.1 uncultured bacterium
ATGCCACCGCGCGTCACGACCGAGCTTCCCTCCGACCTCCCCGCCGCCATCCGCCAGGCCAAGGCTCAGCTCCGCGAGCGTATAGGCGACGTGGCCGGTGCCCTCGCCGAGGTCGAGCAGGCCATGCGCGCCGAGGTGGCGGCGGTCGTCGCCGAGCGCGAAGCGGGGCACGAGCTCTTCCCCGTCGTGCGGTTCGCCGACCTCGCCGCAGGCACAGTGCCCGAGGAGACCGTCGCGTCCATAAGGCGCCGCGGTTGCGCCGTGGTCAGGGGTACCTTCCCACGCGCGCGTGCCGAACAGTGGAACGGAACGCTGGCCGCGTATCTCGAGGACAACCGTTTCGCCGAAAGCTACAGGGGGCCTGCCGACGACGTCTTCGGCGGCCTCGCCTCCGGCAAGCCGCAGATCTACGGCGTGTACTGGTCCAAGCCGCAGATGGAGGCTCGCCAGGACGACAACATGGTCGCCGTCCGCTCCTTCTTGAACTCGTTCTGGCGTCACGAATCCGAGGGCAGGAAGTGGTTCGACCCCACCCGCGACACCGCGTACCCCGACCGCATCCGGCGGCGCGAGCCGGGGTCTCCCTCGCTCGGGCTGTCGCCGCACAACGACAACGGCTCGATCGAGCGATGGCTGCTGCCGGCCTACCAGAAGGTCTTCCGCCACGTCTTCTCCGGCCGATGGCGCGACTACGACGCGTGGGACGCCGCTCATCGCACCGAGGTCTACGAGTTCCCGTCGACGGTGATGTGCTCGGCCTTCCGCACGTTCCAGGGCTGGACGGCGCTCTCCGACATGCGGCCCACCGACGGGGTGCTGCACGTCGTGCCTATCCCCTCGGCCATGGCCTACGTCCTGCTCAGGGCGCTGCAGGATGACGTCGCCGCCGACGACTTATGCGGCGCCGTCAACGGCCGGGTGCTTCCAATCAGTGGGAAGTGGCACTCCGTCCTGCTGCCCGCGCTGAGCCCCGTCACCGCCGTCGAGCCCGGTGACTCCGTGTGGTGGCACTGCGACCTCATCCACTGCGTGGCCGACGACACGACGGAGGAGCGCTGGGGCAACGTCATGTACATCCCGAGCTCGCCCCACTGCGAAAAGAACGCC